>JBEVKA010000523.1:0-12017 GCA_040509855.1 Steroidobacter sp. | reverse complement strand
GACCACGCGCAACAACGCAACGAAATGCGTTCCAGCCAGGCTGGTTGGGGGCGATCCATCACGTCAGCCGACGTGAACGACGACCGTGTTCCTGGACTGATCCAACAGTCGCTGTAGCTGCGTTCGTTCGATTCGAGCCGCACCCGTGCGGTACGGATTCGCATCGTGACTCAGGGAAACATCGTGCCCATTCACGCTCACCGCGCTGACGCCACAGCCGGCGCCCTTGATCTGATAAGTCACATCGACCTCCTTGCCGAACAGCGACAACCGCACTCGCAGGCCGCTCAACGACGCCGGAATCACCGGATCGAGAGTGAGTGCCCGCCCCTCGATGTTCAAACCGAGGAAACGCCGCACGATCAGGCCCAGCCCGATCCCAGCGCCGCTGGAATAAACACGCCAGCCGCCATCGAGCGGCACCGTGCCTTGAGGAACGCGCTCATACTCGGCGCTGGACTGATAGCGGTCCTGAAACGCCGCATCCGAGCTCGAGGTGTAGCAATTCGCCTGGCGCAACGTCGCCGAAGGCACCAGCTGACGAATGCCGATCGGATTGGCCTGGCACAGCGCTCGAAAGAAACGTTCCGTCTCGCCCACGCGTGCCAGTGCCTGCGCATAACGCAGGTGAGCGTGCATATACATCAAGCCGATCTCACGCCCGAAGAACGTAGCGCTCTCGGCACGCTGGAAGAATCGCATCGGACCGCCGTGATAATTCATCGGCCGATCGAACAGCCGTACGCCGTCCGGTCCGCTCAGATGCAAATCGATGAGGCGCAGATGATCGCGCACCTGCGTAGGCGTCAGCAGGTCTTCCAGGATGGCGTGAATCATCGCGAGCGAGCTGTATTTCACGCCAGTAATGCCATCGCGCGGATGGAGCAAATAGTTGACCTTGCCCTGTGACTCGAACAGTGCGTAGCCCGTCAGCACACCATCGACCAGCAGCACCCGCTGAAAGTCGCGCCTCACATTCCCCGCCCAGTTCTCGACGCGGACCGCATCGTGATCGCGACCCACACTGCGCAGCGCGTGTGCCAGCGTCGTCAGCATCTGATGATGCAACGTGACCGTCCAGGCACTGCACATGCGCTCGCGCATCGCCGGATCGGCGGGCTGCAAGGCATCGTTCCAATCGCCATGACCGTAAGCGGCCAGCGCCGTGCCACTGACGATACGACGCTCGATGACTCTCAGCGCCTTCTCGACATGCTTCCACATCGGCACCGGCGGCAGGCCGTTGTGAGAAGAATAGAACGGCACGGGCTGATCGAGGATGGAAGCGTCGCCCGATGCGATCAGATATTGCGCCAACGCGAGCACCGGCCAGAACACGATGTCGCCATGCGAGTCGCCGGCGCGAATCTCACGTTCGCGCTGGAAGAACATGAACCACTGCGGCCAGTCGCCATCGGATGCCTGCGCATGCATCACGCGTATCAACAAATCGCGAACAGGAGCATGCAAGCCGAGGGCGAGCAGCATTTCGACCGGCCCTTGCGTCACATCACGCGTGCCCCAGCCGCCGCCGGAGTATTGCTCCAGCCCGCGCGGCGAGAGGTAATGAACCAGCGCGTTGTGACGAAACCAGGGCAGGATGTCGGCAAGCCTCGTCACTTGCTCAGCGAGCGGACTGCCGGCAGGCGCATCGATGCCGAGCAACTCGATCAGCTGCTCATGTGACGATGCTTTGGGAACATCGGCGCTTTCGGTCACCAGCTTGCCGCGCAGACCGAGGCCAAAGGACTTCGCTGCCGACGCAACGATGCAAAGATACGGTTGCCGCCGCGAGCGGCCGTCAACGAACAGCAATTCATCCGCACCGACGCGTTCGACCTGAGATTCGTCAGTGGCCGTGATGACGAATACACCTTCCGCAAACCGCTGCGCCAACTCGCTACCGTCGGCGGGACGCACGACAATGTCTTTCCCATCCTGCTGCCAGCTGACTTCGCCGGTGAGGCTGCCGTCATCGCCATTGAGCGCAATGTGATGCGAGATCAGCATTCGTGGCAGCACGCCTTCACGTACGTCGATCTTCAGCGTCAACTCGTGCTCGCTGCTCGCCTCGCTGCGCACTTCGATCAAGCCGCTCTTGTGCTTGTAGATCCAGCGACACGATTGAGGTTGGATCTCGAAGGCAGACGGCAGATCGAGCAGGCGCCACTCGCCGTCCAATTCCACGAACACGCGCTGTCCATGCGAGCGAAACAGCCCCAGATAACTGTGCACCGTCGACAACAAGCGATTGAAGCTCACATGACCCTGCGTGAGCATCGAATGAAACACACCATTCATCCACACTGTCGAAGTGAGCGCGGTTTCATCGGGTGTGAGGTGACCACCGGTGCGCAGCATGTGGCCATGAGGGCGCTGTACGCACAGCTCCTTCGCTCGTAGCACCACATGACTGTCGGTATCACGAAAGAACGCAAGCGGTCGTCCCTGCTCGTCCGATTCGAGATGGCGGCGCTCCGCGCCGAACAACGCCTGCAGCTCTGCGTCGCTCAAATCGAGTGTTTGTAACGGCGCGGCCTTACTGAACAACGTCGCGGCATCACCATCACTGGGCGGAGCACTACCATCCGCATCTGTGAACGTCGCTTCCGCCAGCGACAGCGCACTATTGACCGCATCGAGATCGGCCGATGAAGACGCCGCCGGATGATCCGCACTGAACCAGCCGAAGAATCCCGTGGTCGCCCGCTCGCCCGGCGCCAGGCTCACAGCCTGATCTTGAATCGCGACCATCGAGTGTTCGTGCTGCAAACGTCGCGTCGGCAAGCCCTGCGCGATGCCGACTGGCGGCGCGCCGGCGCGAGTCGCAAGACCGTGCACTTGCATGGCATCGGTCGCGAAGCTTTGGGCATGACGCAAGGATCCGATCACACACCACGGATGCCGACCGCCGGCAGGAAGATTCTGGCGAGACGCGATTACATGACCCAGGTTCGGATGCGTCAGCGGCGTGTGATCGACGTACTGGCTGACGTAGAACTCATTCATCCGCACCGTGCCGTATGGCGCGAGCGCGACGTCCTGCGCATAGATCACATCCACATCGAGCGCCGAGCTTGCAGAATTTTCCAAGCTCACATGCCAGAACCAGGCGGGCGAGGAGTCGGCGAGCTTCAGCGCGACCGTGTAACGAATGCCCGACCATTCGCCACGACCGACCCATGACTCGCCGAGACGTTGAAACTTGGTGGGACTGCGCGGCCCGAGTAATTCCGTGTACTGCGCCGCGTCGGCATTCAATCGCCGCAAGTACAAGTTCGCGACGCCGCCTTCCAGCTCATTACCGATGAATAGATTGATGATGGTGTCGCCGTGGTCCATGCGGCGAACCGAGCCGTTTTCGAGCAGTTCCACGCTCAGCCCGGCGGCACTTTGCAAACGAAGCGGGCATTCGGACATCGGCGACTTCCTGGCGCGAACATGCGTTGGCGCGAGTGTAGTGCATGCAGCCGCCCGAGTGAGCCCGACTCAATCGCTGGGTTCGTCGGCCTCCACTTCGACCATGCGCTTGGACTTGCCGATCATCCAGGCGATGCCGATGCCGCCGGTGACGTAGTTCTGCTGTTTCACCAGCGGACTGTCCTCGAACGCGGCGTTGTGCAGGTTGTCGTAGCGCACGTAGGCGCCGACCCAATATTTCGGAAAGCGCTTGGAGATCGCGGCGATCACGTGCGTGCCCGAGTAGCCACCGGGCGCGTCGTAGGCAGGACGGCGATCGGTGGCGAAGCGCGGCGCGACCGAATAGAAATATTCGTGGAACTCGGCGGCGCCAAACAGCGGGCCCACGCCGACGCCAAAATTCCAGCCCGGCTTGCCGGCGACGTTCTCGATGTCCAGGTTCAGGCGCGGCGAAAAATTCCAGCCGAGTGTTTGCGGTGAACTCTCCAACGTGATGGGCAAGCGCAGCGGCATCACCAGGTCGAGCTTCATGTCCTGATTCGAGGACTTCCACAAATGCACGTCGAGCGACGGACCGAACTCCAGCGTCGGTCGCAGGTTCGGCATGCCGTCGCGCGCAGCGTTGTCGTCGCTGCTGACCGGCGTGGTCGCATTCATGCTCAAACTCAATTCCAGATAACGGCGATCGAACAGCTCGCCGCGCACGCCTTCGCGATCGGCCTTGAGGAACTTGCCGCGATAGACGAAGTACGGCAGGGGCACCGGATAGACCTTGCCTTCATCCGAACCGCGATAGTCCGGAAAGCCCATCGCGCCGATGCCCATCCCCGCTTCCCACAACGGCTTCTGTTCGGCGTGCGACACCGTCGGCAACGAAGCGGCGGCCAACGCCACTACACAAATAGATACGACTCTGAGCATCGGCAGCTCGCTATAACAGCGCCTCGACTTTGGACTTGAGATCTTCGGGTTTGGTCGAGGGCGCGAAGCGGTCGACCGCGCGACCCTGTCGGTCGATCAGGAATTTGGTGAAGTTCCACTTGATGGCTTCGCTACCGAGCAGGCCCTTGGCGCTGCTCTTGAGCCAGCGATATAGCGGATGCGCGCCATCGCCATTGACTTCGATCTTCTCGAACATGGGGAAGCTGACGCCGAAGTTCTTCTGGCAGAAGCTGCCGATCTCATCGGCCGTGCCCGGCTCCTGCTCGCCGAATTGATTGCAGGGAAAGCCCAGCACTGCCAGGCCCTGGTCGTGATACTGCCGGTACAGCGCCTCCAGGCCCTGGTACTGAGGCGTGAAACTACACTCGCTGGCGGTGTTCACGATCAGCAATACCTTGCCCGAGTAGTCACGCAGCGAAACCGGTTTGCCGTCGAGGCTGTTGGCCGTGAAATCATAAACAGTGGTCATGATCGCCCCCTTCTAGCGCTCGCCCGACACCACGGTGAAGCTCTCGGCAAAGTACGGTGTCTCGGCAAAGCACTGGCTGGGCACGCCGCGATGCTCGGTGTAGTGCAGCCGGATCTGGCGGCCGACGTTGCTGGACAGCTGCTTCGCCAGCTCCGGGTCCCGGGTGCTGAAGTTCCAGATCTGCGGCGCCACTCCGCCCACCACATATAGAGCCAGTTCGCCCTCATAGGTCTTGCAGATCCACCCCTTGCGGGAGAACTTCTGCAACACACCGGCGCGCTCGCCTTCGGAGTAAGGCCAGTGCAGCGAGAACCAGACCCACAGTCCAACCAGCAGCAGCGCAATCAATGGTACGAAGATCGCCAGACGCAGCAGCCAGCGGCGCGGCCGGCGGGTTTCGAAGTCGGCCGTACTGTTAGCCATATTATGTTCCTCTCGTTCGACAGTGCGAGTGTGAACAACCCGTCACTTGCACTCAACTTATTTCCATTGTCGGTTGCCGCCATGGAACACGGCAGGGCGTACAAATGTTTGCCAGTGACGTCGATCACAAACACGCTGTTTGGACCTGGATTCGACTCCGCGCGTGCGATTGACTCCGACGCGTGTGAGCTACGCGAATAAAGGGTAATTCGACAAGACTGCGTACGGACACGGTTGGGGAGGATTCGGGATGACTTCGGCTCGCATGCTGCGCGGAACGCTCGCGCTCGTCGTGACTATGACTCTGGCTGCTTGCGGCGGCGGTGGTGGTGGAGGCGATGGCGGTAGTTCACCTCCGCCCAACCCGCCCGCACCCAATCCTCCTGCGACTCAACGCACTATCGGCGGCTCGATCACCGGCCTGAACGGCTCGGGGCTGGTGCTTCAGAACAATGCTGGCGACAACCTGGCGGTCACCACCAACGGTTCGTTCACTTTCGCCAACTCGATCGCCGAAGGCAGTGCCTACAGCGTCTCGGTGCTCAATCAGCCGAGCACGCCGGAACAAACTTGCGTCGTGAGTAATGGCGGCGGCACGGTGGGCGGCGCCAATGTAACCACCGTCGCCATCGCGTGCTCGACCGACACATTCACGGTGAGCGCGAACGTCACCGGCCTCACCGGCGTCGGCTTGTTCGTCACCAATGGCCGCGACCGAGTCAGATTCAACACCAATGGCTCGACCACGTTCGATACGCGAGTCGCCAGCGGCTCGCGTTATAACGTATTGATCGATACCGAGCCGACCGAGCCCGCGCAACGCTGCACAGTCGCGAATGGCAATGGCCTCATCACGGATGCCAATGTCACAGTCGAGGTCGCCTGCCGGGATACGGCTCCGACGTTTGCATACGCGCTCAACCAGGGCGACGGCACACTGGCTTCCTACGCCATCGAGGCGGGCAGCGGTCAGCTGCATCCACGCTTCGTCGCGAAGACCGGCGCCACGCCAGCACAGGTCGTTACCTACCGGCCGGCCAACGGCAATCAATTCAGCTATGTATCCAATCAGGACACCGACAATGTGTCGGGCTTCGAGCTCGATCCACGCAGCGGCGTGCTGACGGAGATATCCGGCAGCCCATTCGCGAGCGGTGGCGATCGACCGGCCACGCTGACGTTGCACCCCACGCGTCCATTCCTCTACGCCCTCAACGAAGATGGCGCGAGCATCGCTGCCTATCCAGTGAGTGCCGATACGGGTGTGCTCACACCGCTTGGCCCGGTCACGACCGGCGCTGCTCCTCGCGCGTTCGCGATCGATGCCAGCGGTCGCTTCGCCTACGTCGCTGCGAGCGGCTCATCGGAGCTGTACACCTATGCAATCGATCAGACCACGGGCGCTCTGAGTGAGGTCAGCAACAGTCGCGTCTCCATCGGCACTTCCTTCGGCGGCCTGACACTGGATCGCGATGGCCACTTCGCCTATTCCTTCGACCCCGCCGGCGGCAGCATCAGAGTGTTCGCACTCGATGTGAACACTGGCGCCCCGACGCAGATCAATGGCAGTCCGTTTGCGGCCGGAAGCAACGTCGCGCTGCTCGCCGTGCATCCGAACGGCAGACTGCTCTTTACTCGGCGTGGCACGCCGGCTCAGGACACGGCCAACGGCATTGGCGTATTCGCCATCGATGTCACCACCGGCGCGCTCAGTGAGATCGCCGGCAGCCCGTTCGATGTGGACGCGAATCCGATCGCGGCGAAGTTCGATAGCCGCGGTCGTAACTTGTACGTGGGTCACGTGCTGACTGGAGGTACGCCGGAGTACAGCGTACGCGCCTACTCGGTGAGCCCATTCACCTCTGCGCTCACTCCATTCACTCACGGCCCGTTCGAAGCATCGGCGGCACCGGTATCGCTCGACGTCGACGCCAGCGAAAGATTTCTGTACGTCGCCAACGACCAGAGCAATCAGGTCACCGCTTACAAGATCGATATCGGCGACGGCACGCTGACGCGACTGGAGACCTCGCCCAACAACACTGGCTTCAAGCCGGTGGCGATTGCGACGGCGGAAGACCGAACGCCGGTGACGCTGTCTTCGAAGTTCGTTTACACGACGGATCCGGCCGGCAGCATTCGCAGCTTCACCATCGCGGAAGACGGCACGTTGAACCCGGGCGCGACGCCGTCGATCGGCGCCACAGCGCCGCTCGGCATTACGCTCGACCCGCGAGGACGTTTTGCATATGTCGCGGATCCGGGCGCAAACGCGATCCGGATCTATGCTGTTGGTAGCACGGGCGCGCTCACGGCGACAGCCGACGGCCCGGTGAATACTGGCGGCAATCCACAGTACGTGGCCATCGAGCCGAGCGGCCGCTTTGCATATGTTTCGATTCCGAGCACCTCGACGATCGTGCGCTACACGATCGACGCGGCCACCGGCAACCTCACTTCACCCGCGCCGAAAACAGTGACCGGGGACGTGCAGGACTTGGCGATCACACCGAACGGCAAATGGTTGATCGCGACTCCCGCGGGCGGCACAGCGGTGCGCAGCTACCCCATCGTCGCCAGCACCGGCGCGCTCGGCACCGAAGTGTCGCTCGACATCGGCAATCCGATCAGCTCGCTGGCCTTCGATGCCAGCGGCAGGTTCGCGTACATCACCTCGCCTGCCGCAGATCCAGCGGACGCTGAATTGTTTCAATATGAAATCAATTCGCAGACCGGTGCGCTCACGCAGCTTGGTTCGACTTCGTACGGCGGCATTGGTGTGCCCACCGGCGTGGCGGTCGATCCGAAAGGAATGTTCGTGTTCACGGCCGATTCGAGCGGCGACAGCGTGAGCGTGTTCAGCATCACCGGCTCCGGCACGCTGGCGTATCGCAATTCGACGCCGGCGGGAACCAATCCGATTGCGATCACGACCGACTACACCGGTGACTTCGTGCGTGTGACGACGTCGAGCGGCGAGTTGATTACATTCCACCTCGATCGCGAATTTCGCACGCTGACGCCGATCGACACGGAAACAGGCGTCGGCGCGATCGCCGAGCCGGCGACGATCGTGACTTCATCGCACGCGGAGTGATCGTTACGACGTAGCCTTGCGCACCGGCAGCGGCACGGTGCAGACATCGATGCGACCGGCAGGGACTTTGTACCATTCGTCCTGCCGGTTGCGTCGTGACTCGACCAGATCCGTGAAGGTCTGCGTATCGGTGCGCAACACCTCGAGATTCACGCGCTCCGCGGTTGGCACATCAGCCGCGAGCCGAACCTGCGTGATGGCTGTGCGCTCCTCGGGTTTCTCATAGAACCCCATCGCGCCCTTACCACGCGGCATGATCGACAGAATGTCCATGCCCTGCAGAACGCGACCCACCAAAGTCACATTGCGATCGAGCAGTCGCGGCGCGTTGCCATTGACGGCGTACAACTCGGCGCCGCTACCGGTGTTCACGTCGTTGTCGCGGCCTGCGCCCACCATTCCGTAACAGTGAACCAGCCACGCCGATCCCTGAGCCGATTCTCGCGCGACGGGAAAACCATCGACGAAACCGGTTTGCGCAGCGTAAGTATCCGGGTCCGGCAAAGCGGTGAACTTCAAGCCCGCCGCGGGCCGCGTGAACTCCGGCGCCAATGTTTTCTTCGCGTCACCAAACGGCTTCTTGGTATCGGGATCGCCCCACTGCACCACATAGTTGTCCTGTGAGCGCACGATGGCGAGGCCATCGAAATACTTGCCTCGCGCCAGCGTGCGAATGTTTGCGACGTGATTCGACGCGAACTGTGGCGCAAGCTCGATAATCACGCGGCCCGTGGGCAGATCCATGTACAGCGTGTTCTGCGGGTCCAGCGGACGCCAGTCCGAAGGCTTCGACGCCGCCAGCACATCGGCCATGGTCTTGCCTGCCGCTACTGAATTCGTCGCGGCCAGCAGCAACGGCACGGCGGCGAACGCGATCAAACGCAGCGACTTCGACATGGCCAGTTCCTTGTTGTGCACGACGGGTGCCGCGACTATGCATGCACGGCCGCCTGCAAATCAAACGCCGGCCGCTTCGGCTTCATGCCGAAGATCAAGCGGGTGACGGCGAAACGGCGGATGAGGAATTCATAGAGCAGGCAGCAACTCGCCAGCGTCGCCGCGAGCACGACCCAGTACTTGATGCCCGGGCTCCAGGAGGCCTGGATCACGTAGTAGCCGATCACCACGATCACCGTCTGATGCAGGATGTAGATCGGGTAGCTCGCGTCGCGTGCCCAGCGCAGCAGTGGATTCGAGAACGACAGGTGCTGATAACCGTAGCCGATGAACGCCAGCACGCAGGCCCAGGTGAACACGATGGCGACGAACGCATCGATCGGCGTATCGCGAGGGTACAGTCCGAATTGGAACAGCACCGTCAGGGTCACGTAGATCCCAACGCCGGCAGCCAGCAGGCGATGACGCTGTGTGGCGATCCATGCCCAGGCGCCCGGCATCGACGCCAGCATGAAGCCATACGCGGTAAACAGAAGGTAGTGATTGAACACGTACCAGTCGTTGAGCAAGGTGTGAGCTTCCGGAAACAGCGGCTTCAGCAGCGCCTCATTGATAGCGAGCGGCAGCGCCAGCGCGTATAGCCACGGCCCGGGCTGCAATTGAATGGCGGCGCGCTTCCACCACAACATCACGGGCAACAGCAGCGGCACGTAGATATAGAGATAGACGATGAACCACAGGTGATGCCAGCTGAAATCACCCTGCGGATACGGCTGGAACTGCAGCGTGCGCTCCAACAGGAAGCGCAGGTAACCGCCATCCCACTCGCCTCGAAACAAACGTTCGTAATACACCTGTGGCGGCACGATCAGGAACATGCCGATGACCAGCGGCACGAGCAGCCGCACCGTGCGCTCCTTGAACAGCTGCGTGCCGGTACGCCGCTGCAGAGCGAACCACATGCCCGCGCCGGCAATGACGAATAGCAGCGGCATACGCAGCCGGTGCGAGATATCCATCGGAATCACCAGCCCGTCGATGGTCTGTGCATTCATGACGTGCCAGCCCCAGCCGACGAACATCATGCCGGTATGAAAGAACAGCAGCACGAAAATGGCGATGACGCGCAGCCAGTCGAGGAAGTCATAGCGCTCGGACATGAAATTCTCCCGCACTCTCGATGGAGCAATCTTCCATGACGGCTCACGGCCACGCAGCCACTGAGTGGCAAGCGGAGCCGCGGCGGGGCGAGCGGGAAATCAGCGGCCCATGCGGGCGAACAAACCGTCCTTGTAGCGCCGGCTGAGCCGCAGCACGCGGCCGTTCCTCAGCAACACTTCGTAGTCGCCCTTGAACAGCGGCGTGAACGATGAGACCGCCGAGATGTTCACGGCCGCCGATTTGTGAATGCGAGCGAAACGCTCCTCGCCGAGCTGAGACAGCAGGTCCTGCAGCGTCCTGCGTAGCAGATAATCGCGATTGGCGGTGTGAACGTGCACGTAGTTGTCGTCGGCTTCCAGCCAATCGATGGCCGTGCTGTCGATGAGCTGCAGTCGCTCGCCTTCGGGCACGAGCAACCGGTCGCTGGAGCCCGTTTGCCCTCGCGCGGTAGTTACAGCTGTCGCTCGTGACTCGCCGCTGCCCAAGCGATCTCGCACTCGAACCAGGGATCGCAGCAGTCGATCCTTGTCGTAAGGCTTGAGCAGATAGTCGACGGCGCTCAAGTCGAACGCCTTCACCGCATGCTCATCGAACGCGGTGACGAACACGATCAACGGCGCAGTGTCCTGCTCCAACTGGGCTGCGACCTCCAGACCGTTCAACCCGGGCATTTGAATATCGAGAAAGGCCACGTCGGGTCGCAATTGTTCGATGGCCGCGGCGGCCTGCAGCCCGTCTTCGGAGCGAGCGACGACTTCGATATCACTCTGCTCGCCGAGCCAGCGCTGTAGTTTGTCGCGCGCTGGCGATTCGTCGTCGGCGATCAGAATACGAATCATGATTTCGGACCGTCCGCGGGCAGAGTCACTTTGGCGATGACCGAATCGGTGTCCGAGGTCATCTGCAAGCTGGCCGCCTGACCGTAGATCACACTGAGCCGCTCCCGACAGTTGCGCAGACCAACGCCATCGCTGTAGTTGCGCGCCAGCGTCGAGCCCGTGTTATGTATTTCCACCACCAGCCGTTCATTGGCCAGGCTCGCGCTCACCGTGATGTTTACGTGCCCCACGCTACGCTCAACACCATGCTTGAACGCATTCTCCAACAGCGGCTGTAACAGCATCGATGGAATCTTTGCCTCCAGCGCCCGCGAATCGACTTGCCATGTGAGCGACACACGATCGGCAAACCGTTCCTGCATGATCTGCGCGAACAGCTCCAGCGTTCTCAGCTCCTCCCGAAGCGACGTCAACTCCTGACCACCGGACTGCAGACTGGCGCGCAGCAGCTCGCCCAATCGCGCGAGCAGCCGATCGGCGCGCTCGACATCCACGTGCATCAACGCCGAAATGGTATTGAGTGCGTTGAAAAAGAAGTGTGGCCGCAGCTGCGCCTTGAGTTGCGACAGCTGCGCCTCGGCCAGCGTCTTCTGCAATTCCAGCAGATGCCGCCGCTGCGCCTGCCACTGCTCGAACGAGTCGAAGCAGAAGATGACGCCCAGCCACAGCCCGGCGAACAACGTGATCTTCAATGTTTCATAGACGAATACAACGCCCCACGATGGGTGCTCGTAGGTCTGGTCCACCAGCGCATACACGCCATGGCGAA
>JBEVKA010000522.1:0-6986 GCA_040509855.1 Steroidobacter sp. | reverse complement strand
CGGCTGCGACCATGAGAGCACTGCGCATTCCGCCGCGACCACGGAGAACCTGGTGGTGGCGCACGGAGAAATGGAATTGCAGATCGGCGAGAGCACGCATCGGCTGAGCTGCGGCGACGCTATTTTCTTCGTGGCCGATGTGGCCCACAGCTATCGCAATGTCGGCAGGGGGCCGGCGGTTGCGTACCTGGTGATGAATTATCCGGAGAGTATCAGTTACTAAGTATCGGTAACCGGTGCGAGGCGGCGTGACGGCATTGCCGCCACGCCGTCCGCGAGTCGATCAGTGAGTGCAGACCATCACCGGCATCGAGCCGCACATCATGGTCATCGGCATGCCGCAGTTCATCATCTTGCTCATCATGTCGCAGCACATCTTGAGCATGTCCATGCTCATCATGCCGGTCGGCATCATCATGCAGCTCATGCCCTGACGCGTCATTTCGCACTTCATGGTCGGCATCATGGCCATGCCACAGCAGCTCATCATCGGCATGCCGGCGCAGGTCATCATGCAGGACATGCCGTTTTCCATCATGGACGTGAGCATGGTGCACATGTCTTTCATCATGTCCATGGTGGTGCCTTCGCCCGGCATCATCATGCACATCATGCCCTGCGCCGTCATTTCGCAGCTCATGCGGCAGCTCATCGGCATCATCATGGCCATGGGCATGCTGGGCATGCCATTCATGTTCATGGGCATCGAGCTCATCGGCATGGTCATCGCGGCGCTCATGAAAGTCTCCTGACAGTTCTGAAAAGGTTGTAGAGCGGTTATATAACTGGAATGGAGGGCATGATAGCCATTCGTTCTATGACATTCAACTTAATGATTTGCCAGGAATTTTCCAACATAGCGGAAAGAGTGCCGCTACTACGGACGACAGCGAGGCGAAATTAGCATTGGCCGGCAGGAGCATGGCGCGTGACGTGTCAGTCACATAACGACACCGCCCGCACTCATAACCATCGGTGGTTGGACACCCCTGGAGCGATCGTCGATGTTGTCGACGATCATTTGTTCTCCAGGAGTCATCGTGTTGGATCGTTCCCTTACACGCGCCGTCCACGGCGCGTTGTTTTTTTCTGCTGTGTTGAGCGCATCGTTCGTCAGCGCCGACGAAACCGCGCCAACAGCAACTGATGAGACGTTGGCCACGGTCGTGGTGACGGGCTCGAACATCAAGCGCCTGGGCAGCGACAGCCCGAATCCGGTTCAGATCATCGATCGCGAGCAGTTGGAAACATCGAGCAAGGTGACGGTGGCCGATGTACTGCGTTCGATCTCCGCCAACACCGGCAACGCCACCAACGAAACCACCAACAATGGCTGGGCCTCCGGCTCCGCCGGAATCGGCCTGCGCGGCTTGTCGCAGAAGAATACGTTGGTGTTGTTGAACGGCCGCCGCCTCGCCAACTATGGATTTCCCGCCAACGGCCTCTCGGACACATTCGTCAATCTGAATGCGTTACCGCTGGTCGCCGTCGAGCGCATCGATGTGCTCAAGGACGGCGCGTCAGCGGTGTATGGCTCGGATGCAGTGGCTGGCGTGGTGAATGTCATCACCTACGAAAGCTTCCAAGGTTTCAAAGCTGGCGGCAGCTTCGGCACCTCCGACGAGGGCGGGCTCGACACCAGGCGCGCGAACTTCGTCGGCGGCCTGGGCGATCTCGACAGCGATGGTTACAACCTGCTCGTCAGCTTCGACGGTTACGATCGCAAGCGCCTCGACCAGGACCAACGCGATCTCACGCGCTCGGGTATCTACACCGACGAGCCCGGCGGTCGCTGGCAAGGCTGGAGCGCGAAAGGTGCACGTTTCCTCGTGAATGGCGTGTCGGTGCCGCTGCTGGACGCGCAAGGCAATTGCCCCGACGGCATGGAGCTGACCGCGAGCGCGCCCATCGACGGCCTGCCCGGCAACACCTGCGCGATCAATCTCGCGCCCTACACTACTTTGATCCCAGCGACGGAACGTTATCAGGGCTACATCAACGGCACATTGCGCATCAACGACGACATCGACGCCTTTGGCGATGTGATCTACAGCCACATCCGCGGCGTGTCGATATTTGGCTCCAGCCCATATTTCACGCTCGAAGGCGGGCGCTTCGCATTGAACGCAACCACCGGGCTCGCCGAGCCGGTGCCGGCGGTGCTGCCGGCGGGCAATCCCTATAATCCGTACGGCGTGAACACCCAGATCGAATACACGTTCTTCGATCTCGGGCAGTCCGTGAAGACCAATCGTTCCGATGCCTATCGCGTGCTGGCGGGCGTGCGAGGTCGCGGCGATCGTTGGGATTGGGAACTCGCCGCGTTCTCGGCACGCAGTAAAGAGGAAGAAACAGTCTCCGGCGGGTTCGCCGATCGCTTCGGATTGCTGGCTGCGCTGGCCAACGGCACTTATAACTTGCACGATCCGTCCTCGACGCCACAGTCCGTCATCGATTCGATTCGCTTGAGCACGGTGCGTCCCGCCGACTCTCGCCTGCATGGCGCGGACTTCAAGATCACGGGCAATCTTTTCGACCTGCCCGCGGGGCCGGTTGGATTTGCCGCGGGTGTCGAATGGCGCAAGGAAGAACTGGAATCGCGCAATCCGTGGCAGATCGACGCCGGCTTGCAGATTCGCCCCGCCATCGCGGAAGTGGATGGCGAGCGACGCGTCACCGCAGGTTACGCGGAGTTGAATGTTCCCGTGATCTCGACGCTCGAACTGCAACTCGCCGGACGCGGCGATCACTACAGCGACTTCGGCAGCGCGTTCTCACCGAAGGCCAGCCTTCGCTGGCAACCACTCGATGCAGTCGCCGTGCGCGCAGCCGCTTCACGCGGCTTCCGTGCACCGTCGCTGTCCGAGAACTCGGCCAGCACCAATATTTCCTATGGCTCGGTGATCGATCCTTTCGATCCCGACGTGCCAGGCTCGCGCCAGAACCCCACGTTCTTCACCGTCGGCAACGCCGATCTCGATCCCGAACGCACTCACAGCTACAACCTGGGATTCGTGCTGACGCCCTGGTCGAGCACCAGCCTGAGCGTCGACTGGTATCGCATCGAGCTCGACAACCTGATCGGCACCAACAACAGCGCAACCATCGTGCAAAACAATCAGCCGAACGACGTGGTGCGCGATGGACGCGGCAAGCTGGTCGCCGTCTACAACCGCTATCAGAATCTCAGCGAGCTGACGACCTCGGGCTTCGATGTCGAGCTACGCCAGCGCTGGCAGACACAGTACGCGGGCGAATTCGGCGTCACCGGCGCTTACACGCACGTGCGCGACTATCGTCGCCCGACGATCGTGGGCGGCCCGCTGGTGGATTACGCAGGCAACAACCTCGGCGTCTCGTTCTCGTTGCCACGTAACAAGGCGACGACGACGCTCGAATGGAACATCACCGACTTCAAGACCGCGCTGACGTGGTATCACATCGGCGGTTACGACCAGAAAGCGAGCACGGTGGCGACGGCCGTGCAATCACGCGTCGATGCCTACGAGCAGTTCGATTTGTATCTGGGCTGGTCGGGCATCGCCAACCTGACCGTGTACACCAAGCTCGAAAATCTTCTCGACGAGGAGCCGCCGCACGATGCCTCGTTCCCGGGCATTCGCGCGCCTTACGATTTCACGCAATATGACTTGCGTGGACCGTCGTTCCTGGTCGGCGTCGACTATCGGCTGTGAGCGCCGGCCCAGCCCCAGTGGCTGCCGACTTCGAAGCGCAGTCCCACGGCCCAACCCGCAGCGAGCTGCGGGTTGGCGCCGGGGTGGCGGATGTATTGAACGTCGGGCTGAATGGCCAGCCAGTCCGACACGGTCACGCGATAGGTGAGTTCGACGATGTACTCGCGCGCATCCACCGGTTCGAGGCGTCGATATGATTCGCCAAACTCCGCGATACCGACGGCCAGGCCGAGCTGATGCTCGTGCTGCGTGTAGACGGCACCGCCGCCGTAATAACGATGGATTGGATTGATGCGGGCATCGGCCGTGCCCGCTCGAACAAACAGGTCGACGTTGCCTGAATCGGCCGTCAACACCGTACCTTCGGCAATCGCATACATGCCAGCGTTGATCTTGGACGCGCTCTCGTCCAGCCGCTCGAACTGCTCGGTGTATTGCCAGTAGCCCACGCCGAATCGTGCCGACTCCCAACGATAGTTAGTTTCGCCGATCAGCAGTGCGCCCTCCTCGCTGCTGAGACGAATGGCCGTGCGGTTGGGATGGTTGACGTCGCCAGGAACGGCGTCCAGCGCCGCGACTTGCACCGACCACTGGCCCAACGACTTGCTGAAGCGCGCTCCCAGAGAAGTGACAGGGAAAATCGACGGACCATTTTCGCCCGTCTGCGCAAGATCAGCACCGATGCCATGCGACGGATTGATGAACAAACCCGCGCGCTCGATGCTGTCGAACTCGGAATTCAAATCATACAAACCGAAACGCAGCGACTGACCGCCCGAGCCGAAGCGCCATTCCGACCACAGCTCGTACAGTCGCAACGCTTCCGTGGCCTCGATGTTGCTCACGCATTGCGCCGTGCCGGTCAGCTCATCGCAGAAGCCGCGGCCGTTGTTGTAAAGCAGGTAGGCGAACAGCTGCAGACCTTCAACGCCCGCCAGACGCTCGCCGTCCACGTCGAATGTGACATCGAGATTGTCGAGATAGCGCGATCCGGTCGCGAGACCGCCCGACGCCTGGCGCCAGAATTCGCCCGTGTATGTTGCGTCCACTGCCAACGCGTCGCGGGCGTCGCAGTCGCCGCACATCTCATCGGCGCTGGCAGCATCCGCCAGCATCAGACCAAGGATTAAGAGAAAGTACGCGCGCATATGAATCCGCCGAAGAGTGCGTTCCCCTCTCTATCGGCGCGGGCGCGTCGTCTTTGATCCGTGTCCCGCTACGATATTCGCTGAATCTGGACGCCGGAGGGGCCACTTTCCCGCGCCGGTGCCGATAGCGTGCGTAGCTGCACCGGGGAACTATTATGAAACTGACGATTCGTGGCCGACTGTTCTCACTGGTCGCACTCATGCTGGTGCTGATAATCGTGCTGGGCGCGGTCGCCCGGAACGGCATGTCAGCAGCGCGTGGCGGACTCGAAAGCGTCGTCATCACGGCGCGCACGCTTCGCAATCATCTCGAAGGCGACATGATGCACGACGCGCTCCGGGCGGACGTACTGTCCGCGTTGCTCGCTGACTCTTCGGAAGATGTGCGGAGCGCGCACACCGATCTGCAGGAGCATGCACAGCACTTTCGCGAACTGCTCGCGAGCAATGAAAAGCTCGCCACCGACGAAGACAAGGAAGTTCTGTCCGCCATCGGCCCGTCGCTCGATTCCTATATAAGGAGCGCCGAGGAAATCGTGACCGTGGTTCAAAACGACAAGGCGCGTGCGCGAGGCATGCTGCCCGAATTCCAGCGGTCGTTCGAAGATCTCGAACGTCGCATGGCGGCCGCGAGCGATCGCATCGAAAGCGGAGCACAGACCGCTGAGAAAGAAGCCGGCGCCGTCATCGACCATGCGATGACGTTCGGGCTGGTGGCGCTGATCGTCGCGGCGCTCATCGCGTTCGTTGTTTCAGGTCTCACCGTGCGCGCCATTACGGTCGGCCTGCAAGGTTTGTTCGCCGTGATCGCACGCATGGCGAACGGCGAGCTGGGCCGCGGCATCCGCATCGAGAATCAGGATGAATTCGGCGCGCTGCTCACGCAGCTCCAGGCGCTCGATCACAAGCTCGCCAGCATCGTGACGACCGTTCACGCCAGCGCCAAATCGGTCGGCACGGCGGCGGGTGAAATCTCACAAGGCAACGACGACCTGAGTCATCGCACCCAGGAACAGGCGGCGGCACTCGAAGAAACGGCCTCCAGCATGGAGGAAATGTCGGGAACCGTGAAACAAAACGCCGAAAACGTTCGCGCCGCGAACCAGCTCGCCATCGGCACCCGCGGCCAGGCCGAACGCGGCGGCGCAGTCGTGCAGCAGGCGGTGACCGCCATGGAGCAGATCGACGATTCCAGCCGCCGGATCGCGGACATCATTGGCGTCGTGGATGAAATCGCATTCCAAACCAATCTGCTCGCATTGAACGCCGCAGTGGAAGCAGCTCGTGCTGGCGAGCAAGGTCGCGGCTTCGCCGTTGTCGCCGCCGAAGTGCGCAGTCTCGCTCAGCGCAGCGCGGCTTCGGCGAAAGAGGTCAAGGGACTGATTCAACTCTCGGTCGATCGCGTGAAGACCGGCACCGCACTAGTGGGCGAGTCGGGTCGCACCATGCAGGAAATCACCCTGAGCGTCAGCAAGCTCACCGACATCGTTGCGGAAATCGCCGCCGCCACCGATGAACAGAGCCGCAGCATCGAAGAAGTAAACCGCGCCGTCGCCCAGATCGACATGGTCACTCAGCAGAACGCCGCGCTCGTCCAAGAGGCCGCGGCCGCGAGCAAGTCCATGGAACATCAGACGGGCCAGTTGCTAGCTGAGGTTGGCTTCTTCAAGACGAACTCGGACGCACCGGCCGCGACACGCTCAAGGCAAGGCGCCGCGCACGAGATTGAGATGAGGCATCGAGCCGCGGCGTAGTCTGCTGGCAAGTGCTCGACTTTTGGCCTCAGGCGGGCGTCAGTCCGTAGAGCAGACACGCATGCGGCCCGACGGTGGCGGACACCCGTTCGCTTGCCGTGCCGATAGCACGCTGTTCCCACAGATCACGCACCTTCACGGATTTCAGCCCCAGGCGTGACAGCTGGAAGTGCACCTGCTTGGGTTCGCGTTTATCGCTGATGTTGAACATGGCGAGATAGCGCACGTCGCCCTGCTCGGCACGCGCGGTCCAGGTGCGGACTTCCTCGATGAGCGCCGACGGTTGGTTGTCGCGACTGGCCTGATTCACCGCGAGCACTTCGCGATTGGTCAGCAACGCGAGCGTTGCTTTGTCGAGATGCCGCAGGTCGCCGCCCATGATGAGCGGC
>JBEVKA010000521.1:0-8282 GCA_040509855.1 Steroidobacter sp. | reverse complement strand
TGCAGATGGAAAAGCGCATGCAGGACTTCGCTGCCGAATCCGACAAACCGAGCGACCTGAATGCAGAGCTGCCCAAAGGCGGCGTCGGCGGGTACAACGTGTTCTGGTTCGATCCTGCCAACAAGGTCGCATTGGTGAACGGCGAACGCCGCAGTTCGCTGATCACGTCTCCTGCAAATGGTCAGGTCCCGACGCTGTCGGAAAAAGGCCAGGAGCGGCTCACTGCGCGCACGGCCCGTCAGCAAAACGCGGGCTTCGACGGCCCCGAAGTGCGAGCCCTCGGCGAACGCTGCATCCTCGGTTTCGGCAGCAACTCGGGGCCACCGATGCTGCCCGTCATGTACAACAGCAACTATCAGATCGTGCAGACCCCGACGGCAGTGATGATCCACGTCGAGATGGTTCACGACGCGCGCATCATTCGATTGGGCGGCACTCATCCACCTGAGCACGTGCGCAAGTGGATGGGCGATTCCATCGGTCGCTGGGAAGGCGACACGCTCGTGGTCGAGACCACCAACTTCAATCCGGCGCAACCCATCCAGATCGGCCAGACCGCGACGTATCGAAGCATTCCCGTGTCACCGAAACTGAAAGTGACCGAGCGCTTCACTCGCACGGAAGAACAAACCATTCACTACGAGTTCACCGTGGAAGATCCGGACACCTTCTCCACGCCGTGGCAAGGAGAGATTCCGTTCCACAGTTCCGGCCAGCCGATCTACGAATACGCCTGCCACGAAGGCAACTACGCGCTGCCCGGCATCCTTGCCGGGGCGCGCGAAGAGGAGAAGTCCGCGAAGAAAGAGTGAGCTACTGTTTGCTGGCCGCGAATTCGGTCAGCACCGATTTCTCCAGCAGGTCGAACGGCAGCAGGCCTTGGTTGACGATGAAGTCGTGAAAGGCGAGCGCATTGAAGCGACCCGGCTGCGCCAGCTCCACCCGAGTGCGTAGCGCGTTCAAGCGCGAGTAGCCGTAGTAATAAGAAGTCGCCTGTCCAGGCGCGCGGAAGGTGTAACGATCCACTTCCTGCTTGGCCATCGACTCCGACAGCAACACTTCTTCCATGAGGAAACGTTGTGCTGCGTCGGGCTGGATCATGCCGAGGTTGAGCATCGGGTCCAGGAACGCGCGTGCCTCGCGCATCATGCGCATCTGTAGTGAACCGATGCGGCCTTCGGCCGGCAAATATTCCTTCATCACCGCTTCGGCATACAACGCCCAGCCCTCGACGTTGGCGCTGTTGAACGCGAAGATCACACGCGCGGTGGAAACACCTCGCTCCAGCATGCGTGCGAATTGCAGTTCGTGGCCCGGACGCGCTTCGTGCGCCGTCAGCGTCCATGCGATGGCGTCGTACGTGAAGTCATCCATTTCCGCGCCGGCCTTGGCATTCGGGTTCGACAACGGCAGCACGAACTCCGCGGCCTCACCCGTATTGCCGATCAGGCGTGGCGGATCGATATGCGGCGCCGGCGACGCGGCGGAGTCCGCTTCGCTCGCCAGACGAATCACCGCCTCGCGCTCCGGCAATGTCACGATGTGCTCACGACGCACGATTTCTTCGATCTGTTTCAGCCGCTCCTTGTACAAGGTGAGCAGCTTGTCCTGCGGGATGCGCTCCTTCTTCAACGCCCGCACCACTTCGCGATAGTCTTTCATCGACCAGTTGTGCTGCTTGGCCACCACGGCGGCGGTGATTTGCATTTCATCGCGAGTCTGCACGTAATCCGCCAGCGCCCGCTCCATCACTTCCTGCGGGCTCATGTCCACGCCGAAGTTCTTCAAGTTATCGGCGTACAGCGCGGGCGGCAGCTGATTGGTCTGGCGCGCACGCGGCACTACAGTTGATTTCACCCACGCTTCGTATTCGGCGAACTGCTTGCGCAGCGTCTTCATATCCCGCTGCCAGCCCTTCAGACCGCTGTCGTTGAGCAATTGTTGAATGCCGTCGAGAAAGCGCGCCTGGTTGCTCAAATACTGCTGGACTTCGACGATCCAAGGACCCGTGAGCGACGTGTTGCCGACACTCTCATCGAAGCGCGCTCGCGCCAGAACGGTCACCGGCTCATAGCCCTTCTCCGCGCCGGCATAACGGCGCAGTCGCGTGAGCACGGCCTTTTGACGAGCCTTGTCGACGCGTTCGTCGAGCAGATCCTGAAAACCCTGGAACACCAGTTGCCCGAGGTCGAGGAACGGCAGCATCAACTCCCGATTCAACCGCAGCGTCTCACGCTGGTTCTTCGCCGCTTCGATGAGAATATCCAGGTCCTGGCGCACCAGCGGATCGCTGACTTCCGCGCGCGTGGCTTCGAGTTTGGCTCGAGCGGTCTGCAGGTCCGCCTCCTGGCGCTGGGAGTAACCCGGCTTGTAATCGAAGATCTGTTCGTCGTGCCCTTCGACACCGAACGACGCCGCACTCTCCGGCGAGTACTTCGCCATTACGTCGAGCAGTACTTGCGAGTGGCGATTGCTCTCCTGCACCCATGCCGGCGTTGGAGGTGCGGCCGTTTGTGCCGCGGCTGTTTGTGCGAGGAACGGCGGCGGCACGCTCAACGCCACCATCACCATCAACACACTGCCGAGCGGCAACTTCGAACGCTTCATGGATCACCACCGTAAAAGCCGACCTGGCCGGCATTGTAATCGTTCATCCGCGATTCAGAGATGGAAACAACAGCAATAGGCAAACCGCGCACCGATGAGCGTGCGACGGTTTATGCGCATGACGCATCCAGCAGCGGATGCCCCGCCCCATCGCCGCGACGCTGTTGACCACTGCCCTGCTGGGAGCAAACCCGCTGGGCGCACAAAAGTTACATGCGCAGGACAACGGCACACATGACAGCAGGAATCTGGCGCGCTTCGTGGTCGGCGAGATCAAGATCGAAGGCCTGCAGCGTATCGCCGAAGGCACGGTGTTCAATTATTTGCCGGTGAACATCGGCGATGAGCTCGACAGCCGACGCCTTGCCGAAGCCATTCGCGCGCTTTACGGCACGGGCTTTTTTCGCGACGTGGAGCTGAGGCGCGATGGTGGTGCATTGATCGTCGCCGTCTCCGAGCGGCCGACCATCGAAAGTTTCGCCATCAAGGGCAACAAGGACATCAAGACCGAAGACCTGGAGCGCGTGTTACGTAATGTCGGCCTCACCGCCGGCAAGACCTTCGATCAGTCGGTGCTCGACGAGCTGCATCGGTCGCTCACTGAGCAGTACTACTCACGCGGCAAGTATTCGGTGCGAGTCGATGCAAGCACCGAGGAAGTTCCCGGCAACAAAGTGAAGTTGTCCATCGACATCGCCGAGGGCAAGCGCGCCCGCATCCAGCAGATCAACATCACCGGCAACACCGCGTTCACCGACCAGGAACTGCTGGAGCCGTTCGAGCTCAGCACGCCCAACTGGCTGTCCTGGTACAAACAGGATGATCGCTACGCGCGCGAAGCGCTGTCCGGCGACATCGAAAAGTTGCGCTCTCATTACATGGATCGCGGCTATGCCGATTTCGCGATCAGCTCCAGCCAGGTCGCCATCGGGCCGGAGAAGGACGAGATCTTCATCACTCTCAACGTGCGCGAAGGTGAAGTCTACCAGCTGTCGCAGGTCAACCTGAGCGGCGAGATGGTGGTGCCGGAGTCCGAGCTGCGCCGCCTGTTGATGATCCATCCCGGCGAGATCTACTCGCAGCGACGCATCACGCAAACCACCGAGGCGATCAAGCTGCGGCTGGGATTGGACGGCTACGCATTCGCCAACGTGGACGCGGTTCCGAAAATAGACCCCGACAGCAAACAACTGTCGCTCGCGGTGGTGATCGATCCCGGACATCGAGTGTATGTCCGCCGCATCAACTTCAACGGCACTTCGAGCGTCAACGACGTGGTGTTCCGTCGCGAAATGCGCCAGCTCGAAGGCGCCTATCTGTCCAACGTCGCGGTGGAGCGCTCCAAGCAGCGATTGCAGCGCCTGGCCTTCGTCGAAAAGGTCGAAGTGGAAACCACGCCGGTGCCCGGCACGCCGGATCTGGTGGATGTCGATTTCGACATCAAGGAAGGCCTGCCGGGACAGTTCGGCGGCGGCATCGGCTATTCGGAATCGCAGTCGGTGATCCTGAACGGCAACGTCGTGCATTCGAATTTTCTCGGCAGCGGCGAGCGCGTCGCCTTGCAAGTGAATGCCGGTCGCTATGCCGAGACTTACGACATCTCGCACACCAATCCCTTCGTCACGCTCGACGGCATCGGCCGCACCACCCACCTGGCCTATCGCAAAGTCAGGCAGCTCACATCGGCGTCTTCGGATTTTTCCACCGAGACCTGGACCACCGGCATGGACTTCAGCTATCCGCTGAGCGAATACCAGAGCATTCGCATCGGCGGCAGCTGGCAGGCAGCGCAACTGGCGACCACCGTCTACAGCTCACAACAATTCCAGGACTGGGTCGAGGTCAACGGTTCGCCGTACCAACAGCAATCCGGCAACTACGACATCCTCGGCACCAAGTACGAAGTGTTCGAGGTCAATCTCGGCTGGGGCTACGACAGCCGCGATCGCGTGATCTTTCCGACCCAGGGCGCGAGCCATCGCCTCTCGCTCAGCGCGACACCGCCGGGCAGCGATATCGAATATTACGTCGCGAGTTATGACTTCCGGCAGTTCGTGAGCATTCCCAAACTGCGCTGGCTGCCGCTGAGCCTGGGAGCACGTGTGAGTTACGGCACGGCGTTCGGCGACACGACTGCTCTACCGCCGCAGCGGAATTTCTTCGTCGGCGGCCCAGGCTCGTTGCGCGGTTTCAAGGAATCGTGGCTCGGCCCACGCGATTCGCTCGGTAATCCTTACGGCGGCGACTTCGCGGTCACCGGTCAGATCGAAGCCATTCTGCCGATGCCGGAAAAATTCAAGAACGCCGCACGCCTCACCCTGTTCTACGACTTCGGCCAGGTCGCCTATCTCGGCGACACCCGATTCACCGACAAGGGCGGCTTCCCGGTCGAGTACGACTTCGACTGGAAACATTTTCGCACCTCGGCCGGCGTCGGCATCGAGTGGCTCGCGCCGCTCGGCCTGTTCCGTTTCAGTTATGCGGTGCCCCTCACCTATCGCAGGAGCACGGAGTTGAATCATGGCGATGAGCTCGAAGGCTTTCAGTTCTCCATCGGCAATGCGTTCTAGCCACGCCACACGAACCTGGACTCGATTCACGTGCGTGGCGGCGCTCGCGACGCTGGCGGCCGCTTGCGACAACAGCTCGCTCAACGAAGACGAAACGACGTTTCACATGCGCTCGCTGAACCTGGTGGAGGATGCGCCGACGCTGTATGTCGATCTCGATGAAACGACGGTCCACAGCCTCGCCTACGGATCGAGCTCTGGCTTCAACGCGGGCCATCCCGGGCTGCACGACATCACCTTTCACGCGGCGTTGCCTGCCGATCTGGACGACGACGATGATGACGATGAGACCGAGACACCGGTGGGCGGCAGCACGTCATACACATTCCTCGCCGGCACTCCATACACCCTGGTGATGTATGGTCGCCTCGACGACATTGGCACTTACATCGTCGAAGGCTTCAATCAGCGCGAGGACGTGGACGATGACCAGCTGGTGCTGCAATTCACGAATGCGTCGCCGAACGCCGGCGAAGTCGACGTGTACATCACGGCCGCGGACGCGGGCGTCGCGACGCGCCGTTACGTCGACACATTGGATCTCACCGACAGCTCGTCGCCCGTGGAGCTGACGCTGGTTCGCGATGACGACGATCTCGACGACGATTCCACACTCAGCACCGAGGTGGTCGTGGAGCTGATGCGGCCGGGAACGACCGATGCGATCTTTCGCTCCGACCGCATCGTCTTCTCCGAACAAGGTCGCGCGCTCATTGCCATCGCTAATTCGCCAGGCCCGGGATCACCCGTGAAGATTGTGACCTTGAGCGGCGGCAGCTATCGGAACGCCGTGGACAGCGCGGCACTCAAATTCGTGCACATCTCGAACGACACGCCGGCGCTCGATGTCACCGTGGGCTCGGGGCTGGCCGATCCGCTGGCGCAGAATGTTTCCTTTCGACAATTCACCAACTACGTGGATATTCGGGACGGCGAGAACGGCATGATCGCGGTGCCGGCCGGAGCCAACTTTCCCTATGTTTTTTTCGAGGAGTTCACCGCCACCGGCGGCGGCTATTACACGGCTTATGCGATGGGCCCGGCTTCGATCGTCGACGCCGTCGTGCTGGCAGCGGACGGACGCAGCGTGCCGACACAGGCGAGCTTCCGATTCGTGCATGGCGCCAGCAGCCTGGAAGAGCAGGAGCCACTGGATTTGTATCTTCGCTTGCCGGGCGCCACCGTGGACTTCGATGACGACGACACCGCACCGAACGTGGCGGCGCTGACGTATCAAAACGCATCGAGTTATTTCACCTTGCAGGAAGGCGATTACGAGATCTACTTCGCTTACAACGGTACGTCGACCATAGTGATGGGCCCCGTGCCCTTTCACGTCGCCAACGGCGACGTCACCAGCCTGATATTGCTGGACGATGAGAACGGCAGTCTCGAACTCATGCCGGTGACCGACGCCGAATAGTCAGCCGAGATCAGCGCTCCAGCTGTTGCGCAAGTTGTCCTGCGATCCGCTGCGCGACCTCGTCGTCATATTTCTCGGCGAAGTTGGAGAGCAACAGTCGAGCTGTGCGACGGTCGCCCGCATCTCGAGCCAGCTCGATGAGCTTGATGGCATCGCTGCTGGCGAGCGGCTTGAAACGTTCGTCGGCACGCAGCTGCGAGCGCACGATGTTGAGTGCATCGCCCGTGCGCCGGGCAGCCAGCAGTTGGGGCAAGAGCTCTTGAGCCAGCCGATGTGACAAACGACGATCGGGCCACTGTTCCGCGCGATCGAATATTGCCTGCAACTCGTCGCCCGGCCGCGCGCTGCTTTGTAAGTGCTGTTCGATCGTGCGCCAGGCATTGCCATACGCTCCGCCACGCCACTCGGCGAAGATGCGATCGATCAACTGATCGATTTCGCGCTGTCGTTCGCGATCCGCTTTTTCCGCCTCATGCTCGGGAGAATGCGCCGGCTCGAATCCCAGCTCCCGTCGCCGCACATACAAAACACCGCCGATCATCGCGAACGACGCCAGCCATGCATACATCAGGATCGCGATGCGCACGCTCTCGGGCAAAGGAATATCGATGGCGAAAGGCAATTCGGCATCGGGCAGCCACTTCACCAGCCCGGTCGCGAGCCACGAGAACCCCGCGAGCACCGCGAGGATCAGCGCATAGCTGCCCGGCACGCGGACCACGACTTGTAACAGCAGCAGCGGATTCAACGACTGCCAGAATCCGCCGGCCGCCTGCATCATGATGATGGCCGGCAGCAGCAACAGACCCAGCATTTGCAGCGCCGTCACGACCTGGCCGCCGAACCAGTAGCCCAACGCCTCGGTGAAAGAAACGAACCCGAGCACCACCAGCAGCAGCCCCAACGGGCGCGACTCGTTGATGGGATTGAGCATCTCGTACGACAGCACCGGCGGCTCGATGACGCCATCGGCGACGTGATCGAGCAGCGCGAAGCCATATTTGAAAAACCAGGAGAGGGTCAGTACCGCCAGCGGCACGCCGAGCAGCCCGCCGGCAGATGCGATCAACAACAGAATGCTGAACGTCACGATCAGCACGAGGGCCGCGCCGCGCAGTGGGATCAGCAAAAATTTGAACATCGCAGCGGCCCGCTGCCCGGCGAATTACTTCTTCTTGATCTTGCCGAGGCGACGCTCGTTCAGGCGCTCGACCATTTCATCGACCAGGCGCTGCACTTCGGGTCGCGACCCGGCGCGCAATCCGGTGATCTCGTTCGTTCCCTGCATAATCACATAGCGAAACCACGTCCCCTCAGCCCCGGTCGGCGCATCCGCCGGAGTAAGGGACGCCAGCTGGAAGGGCACTTCCAGCAGCATTTCAGTCGCTGACTTCATGTTGGGATATGAGCACGCCTGCGCTGCTCTTCCTGGACCTGCTGCACGGACAATTCGGTTTGCATGGCGATGACGCGCACCAGCCGATGCGTGGTGCTTCGGGGCAACGCGAGCGCATGCAGGCGTTCCCAAATGCGAATGCGATCTTCGGGGCTATTGAGCGGCGAGCTCTGCGAAGCGATCTGCTCCTTGCGCTCCGCCGCCCGTTCGGCTTCTTCCCGCTGAACCGCGGCGCGCCGATCGGAAACATTCATCGCACCTAGCTGGATCTCACTGGTGGACGATC
>JBEVKA010000520.1:0-4029 GCA_040509855.1 Steroidobacter sp. | reverse complement strand
CGCGTTGGCGCACGGTGCTGGTCGGCGGTCTCAACAAAGGCGGCCAAGGTGTGTACGCCATCGATGTGACCAATCCAACTTCGGTGAGCGCGGCCTCCGTGCTGTGGGAGTTCACGGATGCCAACGACGCGGACCTGGGCTTCACCTATAGCCAGCCGACGATCGTGAAACTGCGCGACGGCAAGTGGTACGCGGTGTTCGGCAATGGTTATAACAGCCGCCTCGCGGACACCAATCCGAGCACGACCGGCAGCGCCGTGTTGTTCATCGTCAACCTCGCCACCGGCGTGGCGCGCAAGATCGACACCGGCGAAGGCTTCAACCAGCGTGGCGAGCCGACCGTTCCGGCGGACGCCAGCATCACATACGACAACGGCCTGGCGACGCCGGCGCTGATCGACACCAATGGCGACCGCGTGGTCGAGTACGCATACGCGGGCGACTTGTACGGCAACATGTGGAAGTTCGATCTCTCCTCCACCGATCCCACCAACTGGGCGGTCGCCTTCGGTGGCCAGCCGCTGTTCAAGGCACGCAACGACGCAGGTCAGTTGCAACCGATCACCGCGCGTCCCGAAGTCACTCGCGGCCCCGGCGGCGCGGGCTTCATGGTGTTGTTCGGCACCGGCAAGTATCTCGAGCCTGACGACAAGCTGCTCGTGCCGGAGATCCGTCAGAGCTTCTACGGCATCATCGATCGCAACAACACGCCGGTGACGTACGCGACCACCGCCCTGCGCAGCACGGTGCTCAACAAGCAGACCATCCTGCGCGAGCTGTTCGTCACCAAACAGGCGCCGGACGGCACGCCGGTCGAATCGGAGATCCGCATCACCAGCGACAACCCGCTGGGCGCCAACCAGGGCTGGTACATGGACCTGGTATCGCCGAACGGTTATGAAGGCGAGCGCCAGGTGACCGACGCGGTGGTGCGCGACAAGCGCGTGATCTTCACCACGCTCACGCCCGATAGCGATAGCTGCGGCTTCGGCGGCACCAGCTGGCTCATGGAACTCGATCTCATGGACGGCAGCCGTCTGGAAGTGTCGCCGTTCGACTTGAACCGCGACGGCCAGTTCGACACCGAGGATGCGAACATCATGAACCTGGGCAATGGTGACTTGCCGATTCCTCCGGGCGGCATTCGTCGCCGCATCGAAGGCATCCTGCCCCGTCCCGCCATCGGCACCGGCTCGTTCGGCGCCGAGGGTCGTCCGGTGCAATACAAGTTCATGCCTGGCAGCAGCGGCAATATCGTCGTCATCACCGAGAACCCCGGCGAGGGCAGCACCGGCCGGCAGTCGTGGCGCCAGATTCGCTGATGGAGACCGGACTAATGGACCAGACAATGAAGACGAATATGAAACATGGCCAGCACGGCATCACGCTGATCGAACTGATGATCGCGGTGGCGATCGTGGGCATCCTTGCCGCGATCGCCTACCCCAGCTATCGCAGTCAGGTCCAGCGCACCACGCGGACCGAGGCCCGCGTGGCGCTCGAACAGCGTGCGCAGGCGCTGGAGAAATGCTTCACGCGATACATGTCGTATAACGCCACTGGATGCGCCGCCGGCCAGGCGGCTGCCGATGGCGATACTTCGGATCGTCACTATCGGGTCGCGATCACGCCCGGCGAGACCAGTTTCACTTTGCGAGCAACCGCTCAGGGCACGCAGGCGAGTGACACCGCCTGCGCCACGATGACCATCAACGATACGGGCGCGCGCCTGCCTGCCGTTTGCTGGTGATACAACCTGTCGCGAACTCACGACGCCAAGTGCTGATGTGCTTTATCGATCTGCTTCAATCTTGTATCCTGCCGCGCCTCGGCCGTACTGGCAGCTTTTACAAATAAAGAAGCTAGTGAGCCTGAACCGCGGGAACCAGCCATAACTCTCGCGTATTAAGAGGCCGTGAAAATTTGTCGCTCTGGTCCTTTTTTATCCGACCCAGTACGAAGGGGAAAGAAGTCATGAAGAAACCCATCTCCACCACGCTGAAAGCAGGTATTGCTGCGTTGGCTCTCGTTGCGGCCAGCGGATGCGTGTCGCAGAAGGCCGTTGATGAAATCAAGGCCACTGCCGACAAGGCTGTGCAGGACGCGGCTGCCGCCAAGGCCGCTGCTGATTCTGCCGCCAGCGCTGCGCAGTCTGCTCGTTCCGCCGCCGACAGCGCGCAGAGCGCTGCCAACCAGGCGCTGCAGGCCGCTCAGGCCAGCCAGGCCTGCTGCGACGCTACGAACGAGAAGATCGATCGCATGTTCAAGAAGTCGCAGTCGAAGTAATTCGACTCGATTTCGAGATCGTTAGATCAAGACGCCGCGGAGCAATCCGCGGCGTTTTTTATTGCCGAAGTGAATCGTGACTGGTGACTACCGACTGGTCGGAACGAAAAGAAGGCGGACCCCACGGCTTCGGCCATGGACTAACCCGGTGGTTTAGGTTGACCTCGGCCGCAGGATCCGCAGCCGGAGTTTAACAGCTGGCGATCAATGGCCCGATGCTTCGCTGACGACCTGCGCCGCTGGACGCAGCATCACCGGTTCGGGAATCCCGCTGGCGCTTTCGAAAGTGCGCTCTGCTTTCGCCCAGTCGATGACCACCGGGCGTTCCTGCGTGGCCGAGACCAGCAGCTTGGTGATGTTGGTGAGGTTGTGCGCGTCCGCGTAGGTCGTGCCCTCGAGCGGCGTGTGCACTTCCATGAACAGCTCATCGCCGCGCCAGCCCATCTTGTATGGCTGATCGACCAGCCGCACCGGCGTGTTCACCGGCACCTGCGGATAAAGCTCTTTGATGTCCTCGGGAAACATGCGCACGCAACCATGTGTGACCTGCATCCCCACGCCCGAAGGACGATTGGTGCCGTGGATGAGATATGCGCCGCCGGGAATGCCGAGGCGCATCGCATATTCGCCCAGCGGATTGTCAGGGCCTGGCGGCACTGCCTTGGGCAGCGGCCGTCCCTCTGCCTCGTGTTCGCGCAATACCGATTCCGGCGGATACCAGATCGGCTTCTCACGCTTGCTGACGACGCGCGTCAGGCCCAGCGGCGTATGCCAATCCATGCGTCCGATGCTGATCGGATAGGTGCTCACCACGGCCGCCTCGCTCGCCTTGTGAGGAGGAAAATAAAACAAGCGATGTTCGGCGAGGCTGACGACGATGCCCTCGCGCGGACCTTCCGGCAGGATGTATCGCGAGGGAATGATGACTTCGGTGCCGGCGCCCGGCAGCCAGGGGCTGACACCAGGGTTCGCGGAGACGATCTCTTCGTAGCCGACGCCATAGCGGCGGCCGATGTCGAGCAGCGTGTCCTCGTGCGCGGCGACCACTTTCTGCACTTCACCGATGACGGTATCGGTGCCCACCGGCAACGTATAGGTAGCGGCCGAGGCGTTCGACGCTGCCCCTGCCATGATCGCCAGCAACGCGGCCCCTAACCAACGATGCAGGCACAAAGGATTCCGGCGAGACCTCTTCATAAGCGAAAATTCTAACAGTTGCGCGGGTGTCTACGTGAACGCCTGATAATGCTTCCAGTGCCCCTTTCAAGGCCGCCTGACGCTGATTTAATGAGTGGCCGAGGCCGACGGAGCCGTCGCCAGCTGCGCCTTCAGCAAACTCCCGATCTGATTCGGCACGCCCTTGCGCGCCTCGATCACGCCCACCGCAATGGCGTTGGCGAATGAAACAGTGTCCGCGCTGCCGTGGCTCTTGATGACCACGCCGGTCAGACCGACCATGCTGGCGCCGTTATAGGTGCGCGGGTCGAACTCACGTCGTAGTGAACGTAACACCGGCCAGGAGGCCAGCGCGCCGACATAACGCAGCGGATTGCGCGTGTATTCGGTCTTGAGCGCGCCCACCAGCATGTTCGCGAGCCCCTCCATGGTCTTGAGCGCGACGTTGCCGGTGAAGCCGTCGGTGACGACCACATCGACCTCGCCGGAGAAGATGTCGTTGCCTTCCACGAAGCCGATGTAGTTCAGCGAGCTCGCCGACAGCAGCCGGGACGCTTCCTGCACCAC
>JBEVKA010000519.1:0-8937 GCA_040509855.1 Steroidobacter sp. | reverse complement strand
GGATCAGCAGCAGCGCTGCGAATACAGCGCTGCGAATCTGTAATGAACCGCGGCTCATGGAGTCGCCACTCCTAGTTGAGTGATCGGGCGATCACGGGGTGTTCGGGATCAGATCGTACTCGACCTGGACGGTGCCGCTGAACCCCATCTGGCCGCTCTGATAAGAGCCGGCCGCGCTGTCGGAGGCCACTTCGGCACGCGCCATGGTCGCCTTGTACATCGGCATCGGCGGGGGCACGAAACCGGAGCTGGCTGAAATGGTGCGCGGGGCGCCGAGGCGGGCGCCGGCGGCCTTGGCAACGGCTTCGGCATTCAACTTCGCATCGGCCACGGCCTTGGCGAGCGCATCGCGCTCCAGGTCGCGACGCTTGCTGGAATCCAGGCGCGGATCGCCGAGCTGATTCACGCCCAGGTCGATCGACTTCTCCAGCAGCTGGCCGAGCTTATCGAGATCGCGCAATTCGATCTCGACCTGTCGCGACACGAAATAACCGATCAGGTTGCGTTCGCGCGCGTTGTTGTCCCAGTTGTACTCGGGTTGCACGTTGATGCGCGTGGTGCGCACGTACTTGGGTTCGATCTTCAAATCGCGCGTGAGCTTCATCACCGCTTCGACAGTCTTGGTGACTTCAGCGCGCGCCTCTTCCATCTTGAGCTTGCGTGATTCGACGCCCAACGTCAGCACGGCGCGATCCGGCTCGGCCTGGATCTCGGCTTGGCCCGAAACGCTGATGGTACGCGGGCGTTCGGCCTCGGCACCGACGGCCAGCGTTGCAGCCATCAAAGCACAAGCGGCGGCGGTGGAGAGCTGAAGTGTTCTGAATCGCATATGAATGGTCCTTAATACAAACCGCGTCAGCGCGGCAGGTCAGAAACTTTGAAGCTTTTGGTCGCGGCAAGTTCAGCGCGACGGCGCCAAATAAATAGGCGTGAACGCTTAACCCAACAGGCGCCGGATCAACGTTTGTAGCTCGGATCGGTCGCGTCGTAACGTTTCGCCGTGACCCGCGACGATGGTTTCAAGCTCGTCGGCCGCGCGCTTGAAATCGTCGTTCACGACCACGTAATCGAACTCGCTCCAATGTGACATGTCTGCGATCGAGTCGCGCAGCCGGCGCGCGATCACCTCGTCGTTGTCCGTGTTTCGGCCTCGCAGACGCTGTTCGAGCGCCTCGCGCGAAGGCGGCAGGATGAAAATCGATTTGCATTCGGGCAAGGCTCGGCGGATCTGCTGCGCGCCTTGCCAGTCGATTTCGAGCAGCACGTTCTCGCCGTCCGTCAGCATGCTTTCGACCTGCGGCTTGGACGTGCCGTAGTAATTGTCGAACACTCGAGCGTGTTCCAGGAACTCGCCGGCCGCGACCATGCGCTCGAACTCGGCATGATCGACGAAGAAATAATCGCGGCCGTGCTGTTCATTGGGCCGCGGCTTGCGTGTCGTATAGGAAATCGAAAAACGCAGCGACGTCACGCGCTCCATCAAAGCGCGCACCAGCGACGTCTTGCCCGCGCCGGAGGGCGCGGCAATGACAAACAATTTTCCTCTCACCGTCATCGCTGACTCATTCCACGTTTTGCACTTGCTCGCGCATCTGTTCGATCATGACTTTCATGTCGACGGCGGCGCGCGTGGTCTCGCTGTCCTGGGATTTGGAGGACAGCGTGTTCGCCTCACGATTCAGTTCCTGCATCAGGAAGTCGAGGCGACGGCCCGCGGGCTCGGGCGAGCCCAGCACGGATGTGACTTCGTCCAGGTGCGCGCCGAGGCGGTCCAACTCCTCGTCGACATCCATCTTGTTCGCGTACAGCACCAGCTCCTGTTCGAGGCGCTCGGTGTCGAGCGTCACGCCCATCTGGGTAATGCGCTCGATGATCCGGTCGCGCATGCGCTTCGAGACCTCGGGCAGCCGAAGACGCACGGCTTCCACCTGCGCGCGCATGGTCAGGCAACGCGTCAGCAGCATTTCGCGCATGCGCTGGCCTTCGCGCAGCCGCGTTTCGTTGAGTTCGTTCAGGGCTTCTCGCAACAGTTCGAGCGCGGCCGCGAGCACCGGCTTCGCGTCGACGTCGGCTTCGCGCACCACGCCTGGCCAGCGCAGCAGCTCGATCGGGCTGACGGGCGCTGGATATTTGAGCTGCCCGCGCACCTGTTCGACGCGCGCCACGAGTTGATCCAGCAGCTGTGTATCCAAGTCCAGCCCGCGTTGTGTTCCCGCGGCGGACTTGAGGTAGACATTCGCATCCACCTTGCCTCGGCGCAGGGCCGCGGCGATTGCCTGGCGCACGTCGTTGTCGAGCGCCTTCAGCTCGTCCGGCAGGCGCAGCGAGGTCTCGAGGTAACGGTGGTTGACGGTGCGCAGCTCGCACACCAACGTACCCCACGGACCCTGGCGCTCGCGCCGGGCAAAGCCTGTCATGCTACGGATCATTAATTCGCTGCCGTTGGAAGATTAAGGCAAACGCTGTCTTACACGTTGCCTGGTGCGATGCTATAAAGCGACGCCTTGAACAAGGGCCCAAGAATTAGGCTAATTGTAACAGCTGACAGAGCCTTCCGGCCGGAGCCCGCGCTTGCGGATCGAGCATGCAGATATCAGTCTGATCGGTGATCGTGAGGACAACCAGGACCGAGTTGCCATAGCGGCCAATGACAAAGCCGTATTGCTGGTCGTCATCGACGGCATGGGCGGCCATTCCGATGGCAGCCGCGCCGCCGATACCGCGTTGAAAAGTCTGCTGGATTCCTTCCATCACACGCCGCTACCGATGTTCGATCCCATCGGCTTCCTGCATTTGTCGCTGAGCCGGGCGCACGACGAAGTGGCGCGGCTGGGCAATGGACAGAGCATCGACTCCCGGCCGCGGGCGACCATCGCGGTTTGTCTCGTACAGGAAGGCGCGGCGTACTGGGCGCACATCGGCGACAGCCGCATCTACCACGTTCGCCACGGCAAGATGCTCGTGCGCACCCGAGACCACAGTCACGTCGAGCTGCTGTTGCGCGAGGGCAAGATCACCGAGGACGAGCTGCCCAATCATCCGATGCGCAATTTCGTCGAGTGCTGCCTGGGCGGCGATCCATCGATTCCCGAGATGACCATCAGCGGGCGACATCTGTTGGAGCCCGGTGATGTGATCCTGTTGTGTACCGACGGCATCTGGGCCAACCTGCGCGACATCGACATCGCGGCTTTCTTCCGGGACGATTCCCAGGAGCTGCGCGCCTGGCTCGAAGCCCTTGGCCGCCGCGCAGTACAGGCGTCCGCGCCTTTCAGCGATAATTCCACCGCCGCGGTGATGCGTTTGCTCAGCTGAGCCGCACCGCTCCTTCCGACCCCTAGAGGGGATTTGCATGAAATCCAGACCGAGCGGCCGCGCTCTCGATGAGCTGCGGCCCATTCGCATTACGCGTCACTTCACTCGCCACGCCGAAGGTTCAGTGTTGATCGAGTGCGGCGAGACCCGCGTGCTCTGCACCGCCAGTGTCGAGGAAACGATCCCGTCGTTCCTGCGCAATACCGGGCGCGGCTGGGTGACCGCCGAGTACGGCATGCTTCCTCGCGCGACTCACACCCGTAACAAGCGCGAAGCCGCAACGGGCAAACAAGGCGGGCGCACGCTGGAGATTCAGCGGCTCATCGGCCGCGCGCTACGTGCTGTCATTGATTTAAAGGCGCTGGGCGAGCGCACTATCACCGTGGACTGCGATGTATTGCAAGCGGACGGCGGCACGCGCACGGCTTCAATCACTGGCGGTTACGTCGCGATGGTCGACGCGGTGAACGCACTCGTCCGCAAAGGCGTGCTGCGTGATAGTCCGGTGCATGGTCAGGTCGCCGCGGTGTCGGTCGGTATCTGGGCGGGCCAGCCCGTGCTGGATCTCGATTACGCCGAGGATTCGGACGCGGAAACGGATATGAACATCGTCATGAACAACGGCGGCGGCTTCATCGAAGTGCAGGGCACGGCCGAAGGCCACGCGTTTCGTCGCCACGAGCTGGACGAGTTGCTCAACCTCGGCGCGAACGGCGTGGGTCAGCTGCTCGCCAAACAGCTCGAAGCATTGCACGCGGATTGATACGACATGCGACTCGTGATCGCCACTGGCAATGCCGGCAAGTTGAAGGAGCTGCGCGAGTTGCTCGCGCCGCCTGCGTTCGACGTGTTGCCGCAGTCTCAATTCACATCGGTGAGCGTCGAGGAGACTGGGCTGAGCTTCGTCGAGAATGCGATTCTCAAAGCACGGCATGCCGCTGCCGCGTCGGGACTGCCGGCGATTGCTGATGATTCGGGCTTGGAAGTCGACGCGCTCAATGGCGCGCCTGGAATTTACTCGGCGCGCTACGCCGGCGAAGGCGCCAGTGACGAGGCCAATCTGCGCAAGTTGCTTGCTACGCTTCAAAGCATGCCGAATGCGCCGCGCACCGCTCGCTATCAATGCGCCCTGGTCTTCATGCGTTCCTCCACGGATCCATCACCGCTTCTGTGTCAGGCGAGTTGGGAAGGTCGCATCATCGACACGCCGCGCGGCACGGGCGGCTTCGGCTACGACCCCATTTTCGAAGTGAGTAGTGGCGTGACCGTGGCCGAACTGCCTGCCGCGGAGAAGAATCGCTTGAGCCATCGTGGCAAAGCTTTGCGCGGGCTGGTCGCGCAGCTGCGTGAGATGTATCCCGCCGGTTCATAGCCGTGATGCTCGCCTTACCGCCGCTCGCGCTCTACGTCCACATGCCTTGGTGTGTGCGGAAGTGCCCGTACTGCGATTTCAACTCGCACGCCGCGCCCGAGCACGTTCCACAAGCGCAGTACATCGACACGCTGTTGCAGGATCTGGAGAGCGATCTGGCAGCGGTTCAGCAGCGGCCGCTGACTTCGATCTTTTTCGGCGGCGGCACGCCGAGCCTGTTCGAGCCCGAGCAGATCGGACGCTTGCTCGAAGGCGTGCGTCGCCGGATCGCGTTCGCCGATGCCATCGAGATCACATTGGAAGCCAATCCCGGCACCATCGAGCACGGTCGCTTCTCGGGCTATCGGGATGCTGGCATCAATCGAGTGTCGCTGGGCGCGCAGACCTTCAACGAGGAGCAGCTGCGCCTGCTCGGACGCATCCACGGACAGCACGACATCGCGCGCGCGGTGGAAGAGCTGCGACAGGCGGGCATCGACAACTTCAATCTCGATCTCATGTACGGCTTGCCGGCGCAGACGTTGCCGCAGGCGTTACAAGATTTGGAGAGTGCGCTGGCGTTGCAGCCGACGCACCTCTCGCACTACCAGCTGACGCTGGAGCCGGGCACGGTGTTCTATCACCGACCACCGCCGTTGCCCGATCCGGACGACAGCTGGCAGATGCAGATCGAATGTCAGGAGCTACTCGCCTCGCGCGGCTTCGAGCAGTACGAAGTGTCGGCCTACGCGCGCGAAGGGCGCCAGAGCCGCCACAACCTCAACTACTGGAGGTTCGGCGACTACCTCGGCATCGGTGCCGGCGCTCACGGCAAGTTCACGATGCTGGACGGGCAGGCCATCGTCCGCACGACCCGCGTGCGTCAGCCCCGCGAGTACATGACTCGCGCCGCCGACCGACGTGTTGTCGAGGTGCGCGAAGTGGAGACGGGCGACTTGCCGTTCGAGTTCATGCTCAACGCCCTGCGGTTGATCGACGGCTTTAGCGAGGTGGAGTTTCAAAGCCGGACTGGTTTGCCGTTCACGACGGTGACCAGCACGATCGAGTCGGCTCGGCAAAAAGGATTGATGGAGCAGGATGAGCCTGCGCACTGGCGGCCGACGGTCAGCGGGCAGCGCTTCCTCAACGATCTGCAGGAACTGTTTCTGCCGGTGCCCGGTAGGGCGGGCGCGATTGAATCCGGCACATCCAAAAACAACGAATAACTCTGCTCGCAGTTCCTCGGCCGTGTGAACTGCGCCACAAAATTTTCTTTGAAAACCGCTCTCTTAGCGGTGCGTGCCGTGGGGTTATGCACACGCGGAAGCCATTGTCGGCAGCGCCTCACGTTGATGACAAAATTACATGAAATATATCAGCAGGCATCTGTAACTCATTGATGAAACAGGCAGAAAAGCCCTGGTGAAAAAGTGAGCAATTTGACAGCGTCATATTTCTGCAAGCTTGTCGTGCGCAACGCACGGCAGTCATCCACACACTTATCCACAGACTTTGTGGATAACCGCCGCTGCCCTTAGGTGAATCCATTAAGGTCGTCGGGCGCGAAGCATTTTTCCTTGCGAGGGCGGTGAACGGCCGCTACACTGCGCGCCTTTTTTCGCCCCCGCCTTGCCTTCAGCCGATCGGGCCCCAGATACCACGCCATGAAAGACGCCATCCATCCTGAGTACAAACAGATCAATGTGGTCTGCGGCTGCGGTAACTCTTTCGTTACCCGCTCGACGCTCGGCCATGACCTGCAGATCGAAGTCTGCTCCAACTGCCACCCGTTCTATACCGGCAAGCAGAAGATCGTCGACACCGGCGGTCGCGTGGACAAGTTCCGCAAGAAGTACGCCCGCTAGAAATACCCGTTAAGCGCGGGTTCAGCGGTATCGCTCTACACGCAAGGGGCGTCCGGCCTGGTCCGGACGCCCCTTGTCGTTTGTGGAATCCGCGGCGGAACTCGCGGCGATCTACAACGACATAAGGAGTAGCCCGCTCGCTGTGTCGCTGGTCGGCGCAGGTTGTCGCTGCGGGCTTCAAGGGGTCTAATCGACCCATCGCCCGCACACCCGACCCGGGAAGCCGCCATGCCGTTGAACAAATCGCTTCGTGCCCCGCTGCTGGTCCTCGCCATCGCCTCCGCACTGGGGACAGTCATGGGTTTGAGCGGCTGCGCTTCCAACCCGGTGACGGGCCGGCCGGACCTGGTGTTCCAAAGCGAGCAGGGCGAGATCAAGCGCTCGAAGGAAGTGCACCCGCTCATCATGCAGCAGTTCGGCGGTCCGTATGAGGACCAGCAGTTGCAGACTTATGTGGATGAAGTCGGTCAGCGCACTGCTAAAGCCGGTCATCGTCCTGAGCTTGAGTATCACTTCATGGTGCTCGATAGCGAGGACATCAACGCATTCACCACCGGCGGCGGTTACGTCTACATCACTCGCGGCATCATGAATTACCTCAACAGCGAGGCCGAGCTGGCTGCGGTGTTGGGACACGAAATCGGCCACGTCACCGCGCGTCATCCGGTGCGTCAGCAAAGTAAGTCGGCGCTTTCAAACATCGGTGCCGCGGCGGTCGGCATCTTCACCGGCAGCGCCGATATCGCGGGTCTCGCCAACTACGCGGGCGCCGCGCTGGTCAGCGGTTATGGACGCGATCAGGAGCTCGAAGCCGATCGTCTCGGCGCGGAGTATCTGGTCAAGACCGGCTACAGCCCCGAGCACATGATCGACGTCGTGCGCTTGCTGAAGAACCAGGAAATGTTCGAACTCGCCCGCGCTCGCGAGGAGAAGCGCGAGCCGCGTGTCTATCACGGCGTATTCGCCTCGCACCCGGACAACGACCAACGCTTGAGCGAAGTGGTGAAAGCGGCCGAGAAGCTCAAGGGCGGACCGACCGACAATCTCGATCCGGGCCGCGAAAAATATCTCAAGACCATCGAAGGCCTGCCGATGGGACCGAGCCGCTCGCAGGGTGTGCTCAAGGGTAACCGCTTCTATCACGCGGACCTCGGCATGACAGTCGCGTTTCCCAGCGGTTGGAATGTCGAGAATCAGGCGCAGCGCGTGCTCGCGGTTTCACCGCAGAAGGACAGCGTGCTCCAGATGCAGACACAGGCGCCGCCGCCGAATACGGGGCCGAAAGAATTTCTGTCGCGATTGCTGGCACGTTCCAACGCCGACAAGGGCGAGGCCATCGAGATCAACGGATTGCAGGCTTATACGGCCGTGGTCCGCAGCGCGAACACTGACTTCGGCGTCGTGCCCGCGCGTTACGTAGTCGTCTACCACAACAATCTGGCGTACGTGTTCGCGGGCGCGAGCAAGGCGTCCAGCGGCACGCCCAAGGCCGACGTGCTCTTCATGTCCGCGGTCAAAACGTTCCGCCGCCTGAAACAGAACGAGTTCGAGCTCGCCCAGCCTTACAAGATCAAGACAGTGCGCGCCACCGAGACTACGCGTGTTGCCGACCTGGCGAAGAATTCGCCGCTGCCCGAGTACGCCGAACAGCAGCTGCGACTGCTCAACGATCTGTACCCGAACAAAGAGCCGAAGGCGGGACAGCTCATCAAGGTTGTCGAATAGCCGTCGGGATTAACGGCGCCGAATCAAAAATAAGCCTCTCTAATAGACAGCGCCGGACTTAACTTACCGGTGCGTAACCTTTGCCTGGGGACGTCGAGCGCGCCGTTCCGCCACTCATACGTGCTTGATTCAGTAGCGTGGTCGTGTAAGTCTGCGCCTCCGATTTTTGCACATGCAAAAAGCCGCCACGTCGTGGCATCCGTTTGCGGAATTCATCCATGGCCGAGAAGAAGTTTGAACTGACCAATCTGGCGACTGGGAAAAAATCCGTCGCCGACGTGAAGAGCGGCACGCTCGGGCCCGATGTGCTCAGCATCGCGAGCCTCGCCAAGGACCATGGCATGTACACGTTCGACCCGGGCTTCATGTCCACGGCGGCGTGCGAGAGCAAGATCACGTTCATCGACGGTGACGAAGGCGTGCTCCTGTATCGCGGCGTGCCGATCGAACAGCTCGCTGAAAAGAGCAATTTCCTGGAAGTGGCTTACCTGCTCATCAATGGCGAGTTGCCGACCGGCGATCAGCTGAGCGAGTTTCAGCACGCCATCCAGTACCACACGATGATTAACGAATCGCTGCTGCGATTCTTCAACGGCTTCCAGTACAACGCGCATCCGATGGCGATGCTGTCGGGCGTGGTGGCGTCGATGGCGGCGTTCTATCACGACTCGATGGACATCA
>JBEVKA010000518.1:0-4692 GCA_040509855.1 Steroidobacter sp. | reverse complement strand
GCTTGAGCGTCGATGAAAGTGCTCATGCGTTGTTGTCCACTCCGGAGTCGATCTCACAACGCATCGTGAGGGCGAAGCGCGATCTGCGAGCGTTGGAAGTGACGTTCGATATCGCGCCGAACGAGTTGGTGCAGGATCGCCTGCCGCGTATTTTGAATGCTATTTATTTGCTGTTCGACGCGGGGTACTTGAGCCCGAGACATCCGCAATGGTTTCGGCCGCTGCTGTGTGAGGATGCGCTGAGGTTGTCGCGCATGTTGGCGGCGTACCCGCTGACGGCGGAGCCGGAGACGCAGGCGCTCGCCGCCTTGTTGCATTTCACGGCGGCGAGGTCGCCGGCGAGGGTGGATGAGGAAGGTCATCCGGTGCCGCTGGCGAGACAGGATCGGTCCAAGTGGGATCAGGCTGCGATTGCCGCGGGCATGCACTACTTCGAGCGATCGATCCGGGGTGACACCGTCACGCGCTATCACATCGAGGCGGCGATCGCGTCGACGCACGCGGGTGCGGAGAGCTTTGAAACTACGGATTGGGCGCAGATCGTGCGCCACTACGATCACCTGTGCGAGTTGTATCCAAGCCCGGTTGCAACTTTGAATCGCATCATCGCGTTACGGTACGCGCGGGGCGCCGAGGCCGCGCTGCTCGCGCTGCGTGCCAGCTCGGAGCTGCATGCCGTCCAGGAGTCGATGCTGTATCACGCGACGCTGGCGGAATTACACGAAGCTTTAGAGGAACACGGGCAGGCGGCTGCGGCGTTTAGAGCAGCGGCGGAGTTGGCGGAGAGTGAAACGTTGGCGGAGTTGTTTCGGCGGCGCGCTTCGGCCGTTGGTTCGAGTTAGGTGTGGTTGATGCGGAGCGAGCCCTCTTCCCATGCAAGCATTTCTGCCATGACCCTGCTTTCCACCATCGTTGAAACATCCGCGAAAGTCGCGGCGACGTCGGCGCGCCTGGCGAAGGTGCGTGAGCTTGCGGGGTGTTTGAAAACATTCACGCTCGACGAGGTCGTCATCGGCGTCGCCTATCTTTCCGGCGAACTTCCCCAGGGCAAGATTGGCGTTGGCTACGCCGTGCTAAAAGAAGCCAGTGCGACCACCCCCGCGAGCAACTCCACGCTGACAGTACTCGAAGTCGATCGGCAGTTGACGACGCTCGCGAGCATTCGCGGCAGTGGCTCGACACAGAAACGAGCCGAGGCGCTCAGCGCATTGTTCGCCAAGGCGACACAACTAGAGCAGCAATTCATTATCCGGCTGCTGATCGGCGAGCTGCGCCAAGGCGCGCTCGCCGGTGTGATGGTGGACGCCATCGCGTCGGCAGCGCAAATACCGGTGGACAAGGTGCGGCGAGCCGCGATGTATGCGAATAGCTTGGGCGCTGTCGCGCACGCTGCCTTAGTGGAAGGCGAAGGCGCGCTGGAGAACTTTCAGTTGGAGTTGCTCTCACCAGTCGCACCGATGCTGGCGCAAACCGCTGCCGATGTGGGCGAAGCGCTGGAGCAGTTGGGCGAAGACGCCGTGTTCGAATGGAAAATGGATGGCGCGCGCATTCAAGTCCACAAGGCGGGCGACTCCATTCATATCTATACGCGCAGCCTCAACGATGTCACCGCGGCCGTGCCGGAGATCGTCGAAACAGTTCAGGCGCTGCCGGCGCGGGAATTGATTCTGGATGGCGAGGCGATCGCGTTCACCGAGTCGGGATGGCCGCATCCGTTTCAAATCACCATGCGGCGGTTTGGTCGCAAGCTCGACGTGGAGAAGTTGCGAGCCGAGCTGCCCATGCGAGCCTATTTCTTCGATTGCCTGCGATCGGGAGATGAGAGCCTCGCTGATCGGCCGACGCGCGAGCGATTTGAAGCATTAACGAAGGTTGTGCCTGAGTCGCTGTTGATTCCGCGTCTGGTGACAACGTCAGAGCAAGAGGCGAGTGCGTTCTACGACGCCGCGATTGCCGCAGGCCACGAAGGCATCATGGCGAAATCGTTGTCGGCGCCGTACGAGGCGGGGAATCGAGGCGCGAGCTGGTTGAAGATCAAACGGGCTCACACATTGGATTTAGTGGTGCTGGCCGCGGAATGGGGACATGGGCGACGCACCGGCAAGTTGTCGACCTTGCATCTGGGCGCGCTCGATCCTGCGACGGGCGAGTACGTCATGCTCGGCAAGACCTTCAAAGGGCTGACGGACGCCATGCTCGAATGGCAAACGCAGGAGTTCCTCAAGCGCGAATCCCGTCGCGACGACTGGACGGTTTATGTGCGTCCGGAGCTGGTCGTCGAAATCGCCTTCAGCGATCTGCAGGCGAGCCCACGCTATCCCGGTGGTCTGGCGTTACGGTTGGCGAGAGTCAAACGTTATCGGGACGACAAGCCAGTCGCGGAGGCGGACACGATGGAATCAGTGAGAAAAATATTTGCAGCACAGAGTGGGGAAAGCTCAGGTTGATATGACCGGCGCGCGCGGCGCGGAACGTCGCAACGGTTGCCGTCGCCCATACGTCAGTGAGCGCCAGACCCATTCCGCCGGGCCATAACAGAAATATCGCAGCCACACCGGGCTCCAGGCGAGCTGCAAAATCCAGATCGCCGCGACGATGTAGTACAGCTCGTGCCTGGAGAACTGACCGTACAGCGCCAGCCCGGCGCCAGTGAATATGAACAGACACAGCACGCTTTGTGACAAATAATTCGTTAGCGACATTTGTCCTGTAGCCCCGAACAACCGGGAGATTCCGGACAGCCGCGGTGTTCGGCATAACAATCCGATGACGCCCAAGTGTCCGAGCGTCATGGGAATCCGTCCGAGGTCGTAAGTCATGAACGTGCGAATCAACGATTCGGGCGAGAATCCCGCACGTTCGATGGCGCGGATTTCGAGCGTGTTCACGGTCAGGCCGATGACATAGCCGACGACGATCATCGTCACATAGGTGCGCGTGGACGCCGCGCCGGTCAGCACGTCGAACTTCAGCAGTGCCATGCCGAGCAGCATCATGCCGAGGCACTCGATGATGCCGTGACGAAAGAAGAACTGCGTTTCCATGAACCAGGTCTGCTTGCTCAGCACACTGAACGCGCCGATGTAGCTCTCGCGAATGTTCGCGACCATGTTTTCGAGGTCGGCGCGCGACGGTCGCCATGCCTGTTCGTGATTCGAGAAGGCATCGATGGCGTCGATCTCGTCCACGCTCAACTCATGACCGGCGTACTGTCGTGTACTCGCCGCCTGCGCCTGCAGGTGGGTCTCGCGGTAGTCGTGCCATTCGATCACCGAGACCGATGTTTGCAAGGCCATCAATACTGCCGCGCAGGCCAGCAGCTTGCGCGGCGATAGATTGCGAAATACGAACAGCGCCAGGCCGGCGATGCCGTAATAGAACAACACGTCGCCGCTCCACAGGAGCACGTAACCATTGATGAGACCGAACGCGATCAGCCACAGCGTGCGTCGGAAATATAAATCCGCTGGTCGCATGTCCGAGGAGCGTGCGTCATGGCGTTGAAGGAACAGCAGCGCACTGGCACCGAACAATAGTGTGAACAAGCCGCGCATGGTGCCTTCGAATAGCAGGGACATGACGCGCCAGGTCGCGATGTCCACGGGAGCATCGCCGCCCCACACGGTGGGATCGTCATAAGAATTCGGCAAGCCGAACCCAGTGATATTCATCATCAGGATGCCGAGCACGGCGATGCCGCGCGTGGTGTCCAGCATGCCGATGCGATCGTCGGGGGCCAGTTCCGATGGCATACAACGCGGCGGAAGAAGGAGTGGCCGATCCAGTCTGCACCGACGCCGCGTGGCTGTCATCACCATGCAGGAGTCGGGGTTCGGCGCTAAGCTTTATGAATGGATACGTTGTCCAAGACCTGGAAGATCGAGCTCGTGGAGCGTGATGACGGCGCAATCTACTTGGGCGACACCGACATCCCCGAGGCTGCGGCGATCGAGCGTTTCGCTCTCAATCCATCGCTGCGTTATGACGCCTCTGCCTTCGCCGCTGCCAAGAACATCGTGACCGATTTCATGCGCCGGGTTTTGTTGAATTAATTTTGAATTTTTGGGCGGCTCGCACAGCGGATACGGCACAATACACAAACATCGCCGCCCAAGCAGGATTGCCTCTCGTGGATTTGCAGATCACCGTCGCGCTGAGCATTTTCGTCGTCACCATCGCCACCAGCCTCATCGGCCTGTTCGGCGCGCCCAAGCTCATCGACCGCAGCCTGTTCCGGCCCTATTGGTTCCTGCGCCGGCGCCAGTACGACACGGTCGTCATGAGTGGCTTCGTACACGCCGACATGCTGCATCTCATTTTCAACATGATGACGTTTTATTTCTTTGGCTTCCTGCTCGAACGCGCCATCGGCGGCATGCATTTTTTGGTGTTGTACTTCGCCGGTCTGCTGGTGAGCCACCTGGGCACGTACATCAAACAAAAGAACAATCCGGAGTACGCGTGTCTCGGCGCGTCCGGTGCGATCTCGGCAGTGCTGTTCGCGGCGATTGTTTTCTTCCCCGAGCAGTCGCTGTATATCATTCCGATCCCCATCCCGATTCCGGCGCCGTTGTTCGGTATCGGCTATCTCGCCTACACGTGGTACGCCGCGCGCAATCCGCAGGGACGCATCAATCACGATGCACACTTGGGTGGAGCGATCACCGGCCTTGTATATGTTGCGGTGGTCGA
>JBEVKA010000517.1:0-3416 GCA_040509855.1 Steroidobacter sp. | reverse complement strand
CGCAGCGAGGCGACGTTTCAGGAACACACCGACGCGCCGGCGACCTCCGTTCAATCCAACGCCGTCCGCGTATTTGTATCGCTCGATCCGCCGGACATCGAGTTCTTCGGCGACGATCAGTTCCTGCGCGTCGCGAACGTTGCCGATCATGGTCAGGGCGTGTACGTGCAGGTGCGGGCCAACGCGTGCGATCAGAATCCGCGGCTCGCCGAACACGTCGACATCACTATCGCCACCACCGAATCTCACGACAGTGAGATCTATGAGGCGCTCGAGACCGGCGTCGACACCGGCACCTATCGCATCGTCGGACCGGTCATGCTCGGCGGTGGCGACACCAGCACGCCCGACAACGACACACTCGAAGTCGGTCTGTCCGATCGTATCGAAGCGCGAGTCGAAGGCTGCGGCAGCGGCATGGCGACGGCCGATCTGCTGGTGGATCCCGCCGGCGTGTTGTTCGACAGCCGCACCAATGAGCCGATCGCCGGCGCGACGGTGCGCTTGATCGATGTGACAGGCCAAGGCAACGGTGGCTTTCCTGGCGGTGATGCCGTCGTGCTCGACTTCGACGGCAGCACTCGCGTCGCCAACTCGGTGGTCACCGGTCCAGACGGCTCGTTCCAGTTTCCGATGACGCCGCCCAGCGTGTATCGACTCATGATCGTGCCGCCCGGCGACTATCGTCATCCGTCCACGGTGCCGGCGAATCAGCTGCCTTCGTCTCGCCTCATCAACACCGGCTCGTACGGCGAACATTTCCAGGTCGACGACGACACCAGCACCGTGATGCTCGACATTCCGCTCGACTCACCCGACGACGGTCTGTTCGTGCAGAAACGCGCGTCGCGCGACACGGTGGAGATCGCCGACACGCTTCAGTACACGGTCACCATGCGTAACACGAGCGGCCTCGATCTGTCTCGCCTGACGCTCACTGACACGCTGCCGCCGGGCTTCACTTATATGAAGGACAGCGCGCGGCTGGATGGCGAAGTGATCGCCGACCCCACCGGCGGCAAAGGCCCGACGCTGGATTTTCCGGTCGATGGTTTGAGCACCACCGATCGCACGCTGACGTATCGCGTGGCCGTCGGCCCGGGCGCACTCGAAGGTGATGGCATCAATCGCGCGATTCTTCGCAGCTCGGCGCCGGCTCGCAAGGCGAGCAACACGGCGGCCGTTGGCGTGAAGATCGAAGGTGGTGTGTTCGGTGAACGCGCCTATGTGCTGGGCAAAGTGTTCGCGGACTGTAACTCGAACTCAGTGCAAGACGTCGGCGAGCCGGGCGTGCCGCGCGTGCGCCTCTATATGGAAGACGGCAGCTTCGTCGTCACCGACAACCAGGGTAAGTACAGTTTCTACGGCGTCACGCCGCGCACTCACGTGTTGAAGGTCGATTCGACCAGCCTTCCCTCCGGCACCCAGCTCGCGCCGATTTCTCATCGTCATGGCAAGAAGGGCAACAGCCAGTTCGTCGACGTACAGCGTAGTGAAATGCATCGCGCCGACTTCGCGGTCGCCGGCTGCAGCGATGCGCTCAGCCAATCCATCGACTCCGCGATCAGCGCCGATCACACGGCCGAAGTTGCAGCCAAGAGCGACGACGATCTCGGCCGCGAGCTCAATCTCGGCCTGCGCAACGAACTCAAACCGACCGGCGAGCCGGAAGTTGGCGACGTACGTGCGCTCGCGGCCAGCGGCATCGTCGGAGAAACATCACCAGCGCGGATCATGCCCAAGCCTGTCGCGCAGCCACGCGGTGGCGGCTCGGCCGCACGCATTCCAACCGCTCCGACCACCGAGCCCTCGGGCCCGGGCGCAGCACTACAAACATTGCTGGTCGGCGCCAACAACGAGACCGGCTTCCTGGGCCTGACCGATGGTGACGAAGTCGGCACCACTCAGATCGCGGTGCGCGTCAAAGGTCTCGCGGGCTCGACGTTCGATCTGAAAGTGAACGATGCCATGATCGGCGACGATCGCGTCGGCACGCGCGTCAGCGATCGGCTGCGCAAGCTGGAAGCTTGGGAATTCATCGGCGTGGACCTGCATCCCGGACTCAACTCCCTGCAGGTGGTCCAGCGCGATTCGTTCGGCAACGCGCGCGCGATTCGTGAGCTGACGCTGATCGCTCCGGATCAGATGGCACGCATCGACATTCGCGCTCCGAGCGAGGGCGTTCTGGCCGACGGTGAGAATGCCGCGGTGATTCGCCTCGAACTCGAGGACCAATATGACGTTGTGGTCGCGGCCCGCACGCCTGTGACATTGGAAGCGACGCTCGGCAAATGGGAAGTCGAGGATCTGGATCCGAACGAGCCCGGCACACAGGTGTTCATCGAAGGCGGCCAGGCGGAATTTCGTCTGCGCACGCCCACGACGCCGGGCGTTGCGAAGATTCGCGCCACCAGCGGTCGCTACGAAGGCGAGACTCAGCTCAACTTCGTGCCGGCGCTACGGCCGCTGATCGGCGCCGGCCTGATCGAAGGCACGCTCGATCTGAGCAAGTTCGACATGAAGGCGATGACCGCCACGCGTCGCGAAGATGGCTTCGAAAAAGAGCTGCGCCAGTTTTCGGCCGATGACGGCAATCTGACCGGCGGCGCGCGCGCTGCCCTATTCCTCAAAGGCAAAGTGCGCGGCGATTATTTGCTGACGCTCGGCTACGACTCCGAAAAGGATGCGCGTGAACGCTTGTTCCGCGACATTCAACCCGATCGTTTCTACCCGGTGTACGGCGACAGCTCGGTCAAAGGCTACGACGCGCAGTCCACGTCGCGCCTGTACGTGCGCATCGACAAAGATCGCTCGTACCTGCTCGCCGGCGACTTCACCACCCAAAGCCTCAGCCAGGAGCGCAAGCTCGGTGCATACAACCGCAGCCTGACGGGCGTGAACCAACGCTACGAGCGCGGCCCCATCACGATCAACGCATTCGCGAGCCATGACAATGCGCGCCAGATCGTGCAGGAAATTCCGGCCAACGGCACGTCCGGACCGTTCTTCCTCAACAACACGTCGGCGCTGGAGAACAGCGAGCAGATCGAGATCATCACGCGTGATCGCGATCAGCCCGCGGTGATCCTGAGCACGGTGCCGCAGCAGCGCTTCACCGACTACGAGATCGAGTCGTTCACCGGTCGCATCCTGTTCCGCGCGCCGATTCCGTCGGTCGATGAGAACTTGAATCCCATCTCGATTCGCATCACGTACGAAGCGGAACAGGGCGGCGATGATTTCTGGACTTCTGGCATCGACACGCAGTTGCATGTCAGTCCGCGGCTCGAAGTCGGCGCGGCGATGATCGACGATCAGAATCCGGTGGACGAGCGGCGCATTCTGAGCAGCAACGCGACGCTCACGCTGGGCGAGCACACCACGCTGAGCGCCGAAATGACCAACACCCGGCCTGG
>JBEVKA010000516.1:0-5267 GCA_040509855.1 Steroidobacter sp. | reverse complement strand
CGCCCTGAATCTCCAGCCGGTTCTCTTCTTCCATGCGGTCGATGATCTTGTCGAGCCCGTCGAGCTGTTCCTCGTCGATCACGGTGGCGGCGAGCGCGGCGGTCTCAGGTTCGATGATCTTGCGCGCTTCCATGAGCTCGAAGGGACCGATGGTCAGCTCCACGCCGTTGGCGCGTTGATTGACGCTCGGGTCCAGCACATAGACGCCGGCGCCGAGGCGCACTTCGACAATGTTCTGCAGCTCCAGCGCGATGACTGCCTCGCGAATGGTGGGGCGGCTGACATTGAATTGTTCGGCTAGCTCGCGCTCGGCGGGCAGGCGCCGGCCGACCGGGTAACGTCCGGCAAGGATCGCGGCGCGCAGGTCGTCGGCGACACGCTTGTACAGCCTGCCCCCGGCCGCGCTCGCGGGTTCTTCTTTGCCTGACATTCGGTGGATCCTGGCCTATCCGGCCATGCAAATTGGTAAGACGCTCAAAATCCTCCCAGTCCGCTCTATGGGTGTCAAGGCGCGCTCGGCGTGACAGCCTCATCCACACCGCGCTAGCGTACGGCGCTCGCTGTGCCCCGGTGTCCTAATGAGACAGGTGGTGTCATGAGATTCCTGTTGCTGACTTTCGCGCTGATTTCGTCATACGCGCTGGCGGGTGAAGCGGCTCGGCCCGTGACGATCACCGTCGATGCGAGTCGCGTCACCGGAAATCTCGCGCCGGTGTGGCGATTCTTCGGCGCAGACGAGCCGAACTACGCGACCATGAAGGACGGCCGCAAACTGCTCGCGTCCTTGGGCAAGCTCCGGCCGGGCGAGGTCTACTTCCGGACACACAATCTGCTCAACACCGGTGACGGCACGCCGGCCTTCAAATGGGGCAGCACCAACATCTACACCGAGACCAAGGACGGTCAGCCGATCTACGACTGGAGTGTGGTGGATCGAATTATCGATACCTATCTGGCGCGCGGCGTGCGTCCTTACCTGCAGCTCGGCTTCATGCCTGAAGCACTCTCATCGGCGCCTGCGGGCACGCCGTATCAACATCCGTGGCGACCTGGATTCGAATATCCGTTGATCGCTACCGGCTGGAGTTATCCGCCCAAGAGTTATGAGAAATGGGGCGAGCTGGTTCATCAGTGGACGCGCCACAACGTCGAGCGTTATGGACGCGAGCAAGTCGAGCGCTGGTATTTCCAGGTGTGGAACGAGGCCAATCTGGATTTCTATTGGCGCGGCACTCCCGAAGAGTTCTATCGACTACATGACGTAGCAATCGCGGCCGTGCGCCGCGCTTTGCCGACGGCACGCGTTGGCGGTCCGGACGTTGCCGGCGCGGGCGGCGCGTTCATGGACGGCTTCCTGAAACATGTGACGCAGGCGGGCACGCCCACGGATTTTCTGTCGTTTCATGCCAAGGGTCAGCCGTCGTTCGTCGATGGGCACGTGCGCATGGGAATTTCAGCGCACTTGAAGACCGTCGATGCGGGGTTCGAAAAAATCGCCGGCTCGACATTGGCCGCGAAGCCGATCGTCATCGGCGAAAGCGATCCTGAGGGCTGCGCCGCCTGCCCGGGTCCGCAGAATGCGTATCGCAACGGCACGATGTATTCGAGTTACACGGCCGCCAGTTTTGCCCGCATCTGGGAGCTGGCCGAGCGACGCCGCGTCAATCTCGAAGGTGTGTTGTCGTGGTCGTTCGAATTCGAAGATCAGCCTTGGTTCGCGGGTTACCGGCAGCTCGCGACCAATGGCATCGATCTGCCGGTGCTCAATGTGTTTCGTTTGTTCGCACAGCTGGGTCCGCAGCGTTTGCAAGCCGTGAGCGACGGTCAATTGCCGCTGGAAAAGGTCGTTGCTGAGGGCGTTCGAGGCGACACGGATGTCGGGACCCTGGCGACGCGTTCGCCGAGCGGCGAGGTCGCGGTGCTGATCTGGCACTATCACGACGACGATCTGCCCGGCCCGGATGCCGCGATTCGCTTGGCGTTGAAAGGATCGAAGCGCAACGCGGCTCGCAATGTCACTGTCTGGCGCGTCGATGAGTCTAACGGCAATGCCTTCTCGGCATGGAAACGAATGGGCGCGCCGCAGTCGCCGAACTCATCGCAATATCAGCAACTGGAACAGGCGTCTCAGATGGTCCCGGAGACATTGCAGACCAGTGCAGGTCACGCGCTCGAGTTGACGATTCCGCGCCAGGGCGTTGCTCTGGTCGTATTCGGCACGCGGTGATCGCGTCAGCGATGCGTGAAGCCGCGGCGATTCACATAGATGGCATACACGGATGTGGTGGCGCAGATGAATAGCCGGCTGTGCATGCGGCCGCCAAAGGTGAGGTTGGCGACGCGTTCGGGCACATAGATCTTGCCCAGCAGGGCACCGTCGGGATTCACACAATGAACGCCGTCGCCAGCACTTGCCCAAATGTTTCCTTCCTCGTCACAACGCATACCGTCAACCGCGCCCGGGTCTGCCTTGTAGAAGACTTCTCCGCCTCGCAGGCGGTTGCCGTTTTCGACAGTGAACACGCGTACGTGCTTTTCTGGGGAGCTGTCGTGCGGCGAGCCGGTGTCGGCGATGTAGAGACGGCTTTCGTCGGGCGAGAACGCGAGCCCGTTCGGGCCGGCGAAGTCGTCGGCGACGATGGTCAATTCACGCGTTTGCGGATCGAGGCGATAGACATTGCATGGCAGCTCCTGCGCCGAGCGCAGGCCTTCGTAGTCGGAGGCAATGCCGTAGAGCGGATCGGTGAACCAGATCGAGCCGTCGGACTTCACCACCACGTCGTTTGGCGAGTTGAAGCGGGAGTTGCCGTAGCGGTCCGCGAGAATGGTGATGGTGCCGTCGTACTCGGTGCGCGTTACAGCTCGCAACCCGTGCGAACAACTAATCAGCCGCCCTTGGCGATCGCGCGTGTGACCGTTGGTGAAGTTGGAAGGCGAGCGGTAGACGGACACGCCGACGTCCTCGATCCACCTGAGCATGCGATTGTTGGGGATGTCGCTGAACAACAGCGCATTGGCATCGCCGAACCACACCGGGCCTTCGGTCCAGCGGCAGCCGGTCGCCAGTGTCTCCAGCTGGGCGTTGTGGAGCACGTATTTGGCGAAAGCGCGGTCGATGATTTCAAAGCCTTTGGTCATGAGGGTCACGCTGGGCGGCGATGTTCGGCCCGAATTGTATTACGCTGTGAGTGGATGCTCACCTTGGGAGTCGATCGATGCTGCGATGGTTGGGATTATTGGGAGCTTGCATGACACTCATTCCGGCATATGCGCAGGAGCAAGGGGACTGGGTGTATTTCGGCTCTCGGTCCACGGAGCCCGGGCAGGGAATCGTCGCCGCGCGGTTCGATGCCAACAGCGGAAAAATATCGCCTGTCGGCATCGTCGCGGAGATCGCGAAGCCCGCGTGGCTGCTGGCGCATCCGAAGCTGCCCGTTCTTTACTCGGTCAGCGAGGTCAGCGGTGAGTCGCGCGTATATGCATTCGGCATCGACCGGACCACTGGCAAATTGACTCCGATCAACAACGTTGCATCGAACGGCGCCGGCGCGACCCATCTGGCATTCGATGAAGGCGCCAAGGCGCTGTTCGTCGCGCACTATGGGTCGGGTCATGTGAGCTGGCTGCCGACTGCGGACGATGGTCGACTCGGCATTCCGAACTCGGTCCAAAGCAATTATGGCTCGGGGCCAAATCAGCAGCGCCAGGCGGCACCGCACGCACATGGTGTTGCTGTCGATCCATCGCATCGTTATGTGCTGGCCGCGGATCTCGGCGCCGATCGCGTCTTCGTGTATGGATTCGATCCGGCCACGCGGCAACTGACGCCCGCGGCGACGCCCTTCGCGACAGCGAATCCGGGATCCGGCCCGCGTCACCTGACGTTTCATCCCAACGGCAAATTCCTGTTCCTGGTCACCGAAATGTTCTCGGAGGTTGTTTCCTATCATTGGGACGCCAAGCGTGCCCGTTTGCAACACATCCAGACATTGCTGATGGACGAGCCGACGTTTAGTGGCCAGAAGAGCGCGGCCCACATCGCGACCAGTCAGGATGGACGCTACGTGTACGCTTCCAATCGCGGCGCTAATACCATCGCGGTCTTTGGCGTCAACTCACAGGACGGTACGATGCGCTTGGTTCAGCGCATTTCCTCCGAAGGCCGGACGCCGTGGGACTTCTCGATCGATCATACGGGGCGCTGGATGCTGATCGCGAACAGCGGCTCGAATTCGATCGCCGTGTTCGCGGTGAATCCAGAGACGGGCGAGCTGAAGCCGACGCAGGAAACATTGACGGTGGCGATGCCGTCCAACGTCACGTTCCTGCCCCGGTGAATCACGCGGTCTTCGCGGTTGCCGCTGGGCGAGCAGCGGCGGCTCGCGTCAAGGGCTGTGCGGTGTCGAAGCGCGCTCCGCCCACTAAATAAGAGTGCACGTCCGCCGCGAAGTGCTTCATCTTTTCCTGCAGCGCTTTGTTTCGTCGTAACAGCCAGTTGTAACCCATGACTGCCGGTACGGCGACGAACAGCCCGATCGCGGTCATGATGAGCGCTTCACCGATGGGGCCGGCGATTTGTTCCAGGCTGGGGTTGCCCGAGAGCGAAATGCGCGTCAGCGCGTTCAAGATGCCCCAGACGGTTCCCAGCAGTCCGATGAACGGCGACACGGATCCGGTGGTCGCGAGGATTGCCATGCCGGTGACCAGCCGGCTCATGACGCTTTCGATGGAGCGGAACAGCGCGACCGAGATCCAGTCGTTCAGCGAGACCTGCTCGGTCAAATGTCCTTTGTGATATTGCGCGGCTCGCAGGCCGTCCTCGGTGAGCATCTTGAATACATTGTCGCGGCCGGTGAGGGCGTTCATCCCGTCGTGCAGATTGCCGGCGATCCAGAACTTCTTTTGCATTTCCGCATAGTTCTTTTCGATGCGTCGCTGATCCCAGAACTTGGTCAGGATGACGAACCAGCAGGCGAGCGACATCAGCACCAGAATGACCAGGATGGTCATGCTCAGCGTGTCCGCCTGTTCGATGAATGCGATGACGCCGAACGGATTGTCGGCGGGTTGCGCGTCGGTCATACGTCTGCCTCGTGATGTTCGGTAGCTTGGACCACAGTGGTCGTAGTTACTATGACATCTGTAGTAGAGGCGCACAAGCCGGAGGCTTGCGGTCCTACTACACCCAGCGTAGGCTCAACCACATCGTTAGGCTCGATGTGGCTGGAGTGGGATCTTGGCGTCGACGAAGCTCAGCAAACTGGAAT
>JBEVKA010000515.1:0-5863 GCA_040509855.1 Steroidobacter sp. | reverse complement strand
CGCATTGGTATGAAATCCGGCGCGGCGTGCTCGACCTCGAGAACTGGAGTTTCCTCATCAATCTGGCCTACGGCGTCACCACTGGCCTGGACGTGCAGCCGTTCACCAGCGACATGTTCGTGTACGAAGACATGATCGACGCCGGCCTGATGCTCGGTCCGCGTGCGCACTCGACCGGCCCGGGCATGTTCTCCAACAATCGACTGACGAATCATCAGGAAGCGCTCGACCTGCTGGGTCGTTACCGCGATTTCTACGAGACTCGCAATCTCAAATCCTATGTGATCGGCAATCGCAAGCAGCGCCAGCTCGTCATCGGAGCCGCGGAGCAATTGGGAATGATGCCCACGACCGAGGGCGCATTGGATTTCAAACTGGACCTGACGCATGCCATCGACGGCTTTGCGGGCAATGAACACGCGCTACCGAGCGTGCCGTTGTATGAGGATGTAGTTCAGCTGTTCGCGCGCACCGGCATCGGCTACACACCGACATTGTTGGTTACATACGGCGGACCATTCGCGGAAGAAAATTTCTATATCACCCAATCGCCCGTCGATGATCCGAAGGTCGCGCGTTTCATGCCGCAGTTCGCGCTGGAACTGCACACACGACGTCACGTTTCGTTTCGGAAGCAGGATCAGGTCTATCCCCAGCTCGCGGCGCAAGCGGCCAAGATCCTGCGCGCGGGTGGACGCATTGGTGTCGGCAGCCACGGGCAGTTTCAAGGTCTCGGTTATCACTGGGAATTGCAAGCGCTGGCCGAGGGCGGATTCACACCGGCCGAGTTGCTGAGAATGGCGACGCTGGGTGGAGCCGAGATCATCGGGCGCGCCGATGAGCTTGGCAGTCTGGAGGCGAACAAGCTCGCCGACTTGCTCATTCTCGAACGCGATCCGCGCGTGGACATCAAGAACACGCTGTCCATCGAGCATGTGATGAAGAACGGACGGTTGTACGACGGCGACTCGCTCGACGAAGTGTGGCCTCGGCAACGTGCGCTGCCGCCGCTATGGTTCAGTGACGATCGTGTGAGTCGTGAGCCCATCGGCGCGCCCTCGCCCTGAGCACTCGGTCAAAAGCGAGTGAGACGTGACTGCTCGCCGGTTCGAAATAGCCTTGGCCCGAACGAGATGATCGTTGCTCCATCGGCGACGGCGCACCCACCGTCGCCTGCTAGTTTGGGCGATGAGACCCTGCAGCCGATGGAGCCGCGCATTGATCGATCAGAGCTCTCCCGCCGTGTCCGCTCGCGGGGCCGATCTCGATCCCGAGATCCGCCGCTTCATCATCGAAGTGGGCCAGGCATTCGCCCGCTATCCTGATTTCAACGATCTGTCGCCGGTGGAAATGCGTCGAGCCTGCGAAGTGGTTCGTGCACCCTGGGCCACAGGCGGGCCGGTGATGACGAGCCGAATCGATCGAGTGGTGCCCACGCCCGTGGGTGACGTCCGCATCCGCATCCACAATCCGTCGACTCGCCCCGGCAAGCCCGCGCTCATATATATGCACGGCGGCGGCTGGAAGCTCTTCAGCATCGACACGCACGACCGGCTCATGCGCGAATACGCGGCACGCGCAGATGTTGTGGTCATCGGTGTCGACTACGCGCTCGCGCCGGAAGCGAAGTTTCCTGTCGCTCAACAACAGGTAACACAGGTGGTGCGTTGGGTTCGCGCGAATAGCACTGAGCTGGATATCGATCCGAGCCGAGTTGCACTGGGCGGCGATTCGGCGGGCGGGAATCTCGCGATCACGGCTGCGTTGAGATTACGTGAGCAGGGTGAGTCCGCTTCTATCAGCGCGTTGGTGCTGAGTTACGCGGCGATCGATGTTTACTGTGCTCCTGACGCTGAGGAGCGCTACGGCCATGAAGGTTACATGCTCGGCGCTGATGAGATGCGCGAGTTCTGGCGCAACTACTTGCGCAGCTCGGAGGACGAGCGCGATCCACTGGCGTGCCCCATTCACGCCGATCTGCGAGGACTGCCGCCGACATTCATGGTCATTCCAGAATGTGACATCTTGAGCGAGCAGAACTGGCGGCTGGCTGAAAAGTTGCGCGGCGCTGGCGTCGGGGTGGAGACGTCCTTCTATAAAGGCGCATCGCACAGCTTTCTGGAAGCGATGTCGATCGCGACAATCAGCCAGCGCGCGCTGGACGACACCGCGCGCTGGCTGAGCAAGACACTGCGCTAGAAATCCAACGACGCCGACAAAGTCACCGTGCGCGGAGCGGCGAGCACCAGATAGTTTGCTCCCGATGCACCACCCACCGACGCCCAGAAGTTCTTATCGGTCACGTTGTCCACGCGCAGTCGCATCGTGACGGTTCGTTCGCCGACCGGAAGCTCATAACGGCCGCCCACGTCGAGGCGCGTCCATGACGGCAGCTCGAGCGTGTTGGTTGCATTTGCGAACTGAGAGCCGGTGTAAACCACGCGACCGTCGAAACTCAACTCTTCCAGCACGCTCCACTCCAAGCCAACGTTGGCTTGGACATCAGCCACGCCGATCACATCCTTGCCTTGGTTGCTGTCGCTGCGGCGATACTCGGCGTCGAGCAATGTCACGCCGCCCAGCACGCTCAAGCTGTCGAACATGCGTCCGTACCAGGAGAGCTCCAGGCCTTGGTTGCGCTGCTCGCCGTCTTCTTTGACGACATCACCGACCAGCACTGTGCTCGGCTGAGAGATACGGAACAACGCGGCGGTGGCGCCCAGCGAACCGCCGTCGTACTTGACGCCGATCTCATATTGCTCGGACTTGAACGGATCGAAGATTTCGCCGACGTTCCGCACCCGCACGCCATTCACCTGCGCCGGCACCACCGATCCTTGCAGCAAACCTTCGATGTAGTTGGCATACAGCGAAACGCCGTCCACAGGCTTCACGACCACGCCGAACATCGGCGTGACGGTGCTTTCGTCGTACGCTGACACCACGGAGCCATTGTTATAGTCGAAGCTGCTCTGGTCGATGATCTGATAGCGCGCGCCGAGCGTCACCAGCACGCTTTCATCGTTGAACGACAGTGTGTCCGCCAGCGCCGCGCTGGTGGTCTTCGACTCGTTCGTCGTGCGCGGCGAGAACAGAATGCCGCCGGTGAAAAAATTCGCTGGAGGCGGTGCAGACTGCACGGGATCGTAGATGTTGGTGAGGAGCCCCCCAAACGTGGAGAAGCCGTACGCGTTCTTGGAGTCGAGCTTGAAATACGACGCCGACGCGCTGAGACGATGGCCCACGGCGCCGGTATCGAATTCCACGCGCACCCCGGTGTCGCCGGTAGTGACCAGATCTTCGCGATAGTTGTCGAATCGATACGTGGTCGCGTCGCCCGCTCTCACAGCCGCAGCGGTGCTCACGAGCGAGGGATTCGCGAGATTATTGTGCTCTTCGCTGTCTCGGAAACCGCCTGCGATCCAGGCGCTGACGTTGTCGGTGAAGTCATATTCGCCGCGCACTACACCGAACGAATCTTTCTCGGCGCTGAATGTCCAGTCCTGCGCGAAGTTGCGCGATGCATCGGGAGCGCTGGGAATCCTGTCCGCGGGCGTGACACTCGGACGGGGCGAATCGATGTTGTGATCCTGATAACCAAAGTCCGCCGACAACCGCGCTTGCTCGCCGCGATAGTCCATGCCGAGCGAGAACATGGTCAGCTGCCGCTCTTGATCGTCCACGGAAGTTTCACCGTCGCGGCGAACGGCGTTGGCGCGTACGCCGAAACTATCGGCATCACCAAAGCGTCGTGCGACATCGACCGCGCCGTAACCTTGCCCACCCGTTTCCGAACCGAGCGTGATGCGATTCAACGCCGAATCCGGCGCGCGTTTCGGAACCAGATTGAATGAGCCGCCGATGCCACTGCCGCCAGGCGCGGCGCCATTGAGAAAGCTGTTCGCGCCACGAAACACTTCGACGCGTTCGAGAAATTCCGCAGCGACGTACTGACGCGGCAACAAACCATATAAACCGTTGTAACTCATATCGTCGGAGTACACCGGGAAGCCGCGCACCACATACAGCTCCTGGAAATTCCCGAAGCCTCGCGCGACGCGCACAGCTGGATCGCTCTGCACGACGTCGGCCACGCTGGGCGCTTGGAGGTTGCGCATGAAGTCGGCGGTGTAGTTGGTGCTGTTGAACGGCGTGTCCATGATGTCCAGGTTGCCGAACAAACCTACACGCCCGCCTCGCGCCACCTGGCCGCCCGCATATTCAGGCGGCAACGCCACCTGCGAACCGGTCACGATCACGTAATCGATGATTTCTTCTTTGTCGGCCCCCTCGTTCGAGGAGTCCTGGGCAACGACGGTCTGCGCCAACAGGCAGGGCGCGAGACTTAGAAACAAAGGCAGGCGACGGCGCGCCGCGCGGCGGGAATGAGCCAGCATGGAAGTGTCCTCGAGATTGAAACTGAACGCGCGCACGAACCGGGAATCCCGGCCCGGTGATCCGGGCCGCAATTGCGGTCAGTGGCGACGTCAAGCTTCCAACCGAGGGCGTGCTCGGCGCGAAGATTACACCGAGTCGAGGCGCGTATGAAAATCGCCGTTCACGCGCGTCGAGGCTGCGACAACAGTTCGGCCACCAGTCGCACCACCGCCATGGCGCGAAATGGTTTGCGGAGGAAGCTGTCGTAGTCGGTGCAGGTCTCGCGCACCGAAGCCTCCTCCAGCGAGCTCATCATGATGATGGGCGTGTTCTTGAACGCAGGGTCGTTGCGGATCGCGGCCAGCGTCTGCGTGCCATCCAGGATCGGCATCATGTAGTCGAGCATGATGAGATCGGGCGTGACCTCGCCCAGCCGCATGATCGCCTGCTTGCCGTTGATGGCAGTGGCGACCCGATAGCCTTCGTCTTCCAGGATCGACTGCAGCACCTCGGCTACGCCGAACTCATCGTCGACGACCAGCACTGTTTGCATGCTCAGGCCCGAGTGCGACGTCGGGCGCCGGGGCGTCGTCCTTTCTGTGGTTTCTTGGCTGCAGTCGACTTCGAACTGGCCGTCGGCCGCTCGGAGCCGTAGCCGGACAACATCCCTTCGGCAGTCTTGAAGCTGTTGGTGAAATGCAGCCCCTGTGGGCCGATATCGAACTGGCGCAAGGTGTGGTCGAAGCTGCTGCCACGGACTTTCATCAGCGAGATCAGCCGCCGCAGCTGGCCCTGATACTCGGCGAAACGCAGCAGGATCATGTTCTCGGTGACCGCGGAGATGCCCCGGATCGGCAGGTTGAGCTCGGGGCCGATCAGGTTCTCGGTCTCCATGGCGCAAACCGAGGTCACGCCAAGACTGCGCAGCTCATTGGTGATGGCACCGAAAAAGGGCGGCAGTCGCTCGTCGCTTTCGGTCGCCGCGGCGAAGCCGCTCCAGCCATCGATGAACAGGCGCTTCACCTTCCGCCGCCGGACCTGCTCGATGAGTTCGTTGCCCAGGCTGTCGATGATGCGCTCGACGGTGGGTCTCCAGATCAACTCGAGATCGCCGGCCTTCACGCGCGAGCGCAGATCGATGCCCACCGAAGCGGCGTTGGCGAGCAGCCGTTCCGGCGACTCATAGAAGCCGAAATACAAACCCGGCTCGGCCTTGCTCGACCGCTGCAGGAACGCCGTTCCAAGCGTCGTCTTGCCGGTGCCGGAAGCACCGAGCAACAGCGTCGATGACGATGCAGTCAACCCGCCGTGGGTCATTTCGTCGAGCTGATCGACGCCAGTGGAGATTTTCTCGAGGCTGGAGCCGCTTTCGTTGCGCAGGAAGCGCGATTCCGGCCGTGGATGGACGACGAGGCCGTCGTCGGTGATTTGAAAAGGGTGACGACCGCGCAGACTGCTTGAGCCACGGAACTTGCGCACCTCCAGT
>JBEVKA010000514.1:0-4499 GCA_040509855.1 Steroidobacter sp. | reverse complement strand
CGGATCTTCGACGAGTACTATCAGGTCGACACGCATGGCGCGAAGAGAATGGGCGTCGGGTTGGGACTCGCGATCGTCAAGGAAGTGGCGCGGCTGCTGGGCATGACGATCAGGATCGCCTCGGTGGTCGGAGAGGGCACGCAGGCGCGGTTGTACATCCCCGAACGATTGTTGGTCGCTCGGCCGATCGTGCCCACTGCCGATACATCTGTATCTTCCACCTGCGTCACCGACAAAGCCCGGCTGTTCCTCGTGGAGGACAATGATGGCGTGCGACTGGCCACCGAAACCTTCTTGAAGCTGGAAGGTTACGCGATCGAGAGCGCGTCGTCGGTCGCCGAAGCGGAAAGCAAATTCGCGAAAGTGCAGCGTCGTGACATCGTCATCGCCGACTATCACCTCGACGTCCACAACACCGGTCTCGACCTGCTGCTGAAGTTGCGAAAGCGGTTGGGCTACGACTTGCCGGGGATCATCCTGAGCGGCGATCTGCCGTCGGTGCTGCGCACCTTGAAGGCGCCGGTGGAGAACAGCAAATTTCTGAGCAAGCCGGTCGATACGGCCGAACTGTTGAGCGCCATCTCCGAGCTCAGCGCGTGGTCGCGATCGAGCGATGAGAATCGCGGGGTCCCTGGGGTTTCTCGGGTGAGCTAGGGGGAATCTCAGATAACGCGCTTCGGCCCGCGGGCGTTCAATCGCCTCATGAATAGGCCGACCAAGAACCTGACTTCGCTGCTGATCGCCACAGCCCTGGCGGTGTTGCCGTACATCTCCAGCTTGGCGTCACCGATCCGGGTGGATCAGCAGGTGAGGACAGCGTTGCAGCTGGATCGAAATGTTGCACGCGGCGCCGCGTTGTATGCAAAGAACTGCGCGCGATGCCATGGTGATGAGGCGCTAGGCAGCGCGGCGCAGATCATTCCCGCGTTGGCCGGTCAGCGCCGGCCATACCTGCTCAAACAACTGGCGGATTTCACCGAGCTGGAACGCGACAGTCGCGAGATGCAGCATGTGCTCTCCGATCCGAAGTTGAGCGAGCCCCAGGCCTGGGCCGATGTCGCCGGTTACTTGAACTCGTTGCAGCCTGCCCACTTTCCCGCGACCGGAGATGGCGCCGGGGTGGAGCTCGGCGAGGCAATCTTCCACGAGCAGTGCGCCTCATGTCACGAGCAAGACGCTCGCGGTGACGACGACGGATTCATTCCTTCGCTGCGCGATCAGCACTACTCATATCTGGTGCGCCAGATACGCAGCATCGCCGCGTGGCACCGGCTCGATGTCGACGACAACCTGGTGCGATTCCTCGACAGCATGGACACCGAGGAGATGAACGCCGTCGCTGACTACCTGTCGCGCATGCGCGGCCCCGTGAAGGATCGCAGTCGTCTCAATGACGACGGCACCGTGGACCAGTGAGGAAGTGACGATGAACCCGATACGCACCGTGTTGGCGATAGTCGATCCAACAGCACAACAGCATCCGGCGGTTTCTAAGGCCGCGCTGCTCGCGCAGAAGTTCGAAGCACGGCTGGACCTGTTCGTCTGCGACACTAAAGCGGCACGAGATATCCGACACGCAGCTCATATCAGCTCGGGTGCCAACTCGCCTTTCATGGTCGACATGAGGGAGTTGCTGGACAATCTGGCGCGGCCGTTGCGAGAGCGCGGCCTCGATGTGATGACCGATACCACGCCGGCCGACCCGTTGCACGTAGCGCTGGTCGAAAGCGTGAAGCACAAGGGCGCGGAATTGTTCGTGAAGGATACGCATCATCACACGCTGGCGCAGCGGACCTTCCTCACCAACACCGACTGGGAGCTGATTCGACGCTGTCCCGTACCGCTGCTGCTGACGAAGGCGAAGCCATGGGGAGCGCAGCCGTGCATCTGTGCCGCCGTCGATCCGGGGCACGTGGATGACAAGCCTGCCATGCTGGATCATCATATTCTCGATTTGGCCTCGACTTTGGCCCGGCGCCTCAGCGGCGACTTGCACGTGCTTCATGCATATATTCCCGCTGCACTGGTCGCTGCCGCTGCGTCGGCATCCGCTGCGATGGTAGTGGACGTCTCTCCGGTAATGCTCGCTGCCGAGCGAGAGTACAAGATGAAACAACTGCTGGCGTTGGTTTCCGATCATCAGGTGCCGCCAGCGAACGTACACGCGAAAATCGGCGGGACCTGTGAACAGCTGTGCCTGATGGCGGAGCAGCTCGATGCGGATGTGATGACGATGGGTGCGATTTCGCGGAGTGCACTGAAACGAATCCTGGTCGGCAGCACTGCGGAGTTGATCCTGGAGCGGTTGCCTTGCGATGCTCTGATCGTCAAGCCGCCGGACTTCGCCGAGCTGCTGCCGATGTGAGCGACGAGTTATTGCAGCCAGTACTTCATTCCGCTGGTGCGAAGCATTTCTTCCGCGCCGGCTCCCTGTAACATCGCAAGCGTAGTCGCCGTTCCGGCTTGTGAGCACGTGTTTGCTGCCACGGTGATTGACCGAGGTGCACCGCGCACGGGCCAGCCCGTGCGTGCATCGAGGATATGAGAATAACGCTCGCCACCGGATAGGACATATCGGCGCGAGTCGCCGCTGGTCGCAAGGGCTCCGTGATTGAGATGGATCAACTGTTCCGGCGCGCCGGGGCTCATGGCGCTCTCGATGCCGACCAGCCACGGTTGCCCGTCACTGCGCCGGTTTAGAACCGCAACGTCGCCGCCGAAATTTATCAGGCAACTCAACCCTGGGGCGATGGTTTCGACGAGCCGCGCCGCCGTGTCGACCGCATATTCCTTGCCGATGCCGCCGAAGTCGATTTCCATGCCCGGTTGCAACTGCAGCTGTAACGCCGCCGCGTTCCACGTCACTTTGCGCCAGCCCACATCGCTCAGCACCGCCGCGATCTGCTGTTGAGTCGGGACGCGGCTGCCGCCATCGAATGTCCAGACTTTGCGCAATACGCCCGAGGTGATGTCGAAGCGACCCTCGGACAGCGTCGTCAACGTGTTGGCATAGTCGAGCAGCCTGGCGGTTTCCGGGTCGACGTCGACGATCCGGCCGTTGCTGGTATTGATGAGATGAACCACGTTGTCCCGGCGATAACGGCTGAACTTGCGTTCGATCCTCCAGGCGGTGCTGGCGGCAGCGTCCGCTATCGTGCGTGCGAGCTGCTCGGAAGTGTTTTCGATGAGCACTTCGCACGGCCCGCCCATGGCTGTGAATTTCGCTATCCAGTGATCCGGTTCGCGCATCAACGGCAGCAGCGTGATCGACCGTTGGTTCGCCACGACGGACACGCTCGTCACAAGCCGAAGCGATATCCGAACTGCACGATCACCGCGCTCAGGTCGGGATACTGTTCGCGCCCCGCCTGATTACCAATGATCTGCTCGCTCGGCACGTCGCCGCTCTGCTGGTAGTACTCGAGCCGGGTGCTCCATTCGTTTCCAGAAGCGGTGCGATGGCCAAACTTGACTCCGACGGTGACCGCGTCGAAGTTGCCGAGGCGAAAGTCCGCGGAGGCGAATTCCGGCAACGGCTGCCCGGCGATCAGGCTGGAGCGATAGAAATCCGCTTCACTCTGCGTGTAGTAGCGCAGTTGTGGCTCGATGAAATTGGCGGCGCCGAGCGGCCAGCGCAGCCGGGTCTCCAGCGTGCTGGAATCGATGCCCCAGTCGTCCGTCATGAATCGGTAGGAGAGATTCAGCACCGGCGCGCCGAAGGCGTGCTTCATCTCGGCGTAGATGCCTTGCTTGACGCGAGCATCCGGTCGATTCTCGTAGCGATAGACTCCAGTCGGTCCCGAGCCGGTCGGTATGCGCGCCAGCGTGTCGCCCGTGGTTGCGTCGACGACGCTCAGCAGTTTGTAAGGATCGTTGAGATAGCCGCTGGAATCGCTATAGGAATAATTGAGCCGAACCACGGTGTTGCGACCCAGAACCTGGGTGATGCCCAGCAGAACATCCAGCACATCTTTGCTGTCGTCACCTCGCTTGTTGCTGAGGTCGCCGACGTCGAGCATTTGCGCCAGCGGCACCGGTGCGCCGCCGACGGGTTTTATATCGTCTTGCGACCAGGCCAGTCCGAAACTCAGAGTCGTATTGCGCTTGTTGAAGTCGCGAGTCAAAGCGGCGTTGGCGCCCAGGTGCGTGTAGTCGTATTCGGTGGAGAAGCCCAGGCCGCCGGAAATTGTATATAAGCGGGCGAGTGGCTGGCTCCAGCTCGCATTCAGCGCGAAGCGAGTGTCCTTGAAAGTGTCATCGAGCGGAGTGTCGCCGGCCGGCGTGGAGTAGACGGCTTTGCCGGAGGGGCTCGTGAACGTCTGCGCGCGATCGAGCGCGATTGCACCGCTCGCAGAGGCACCGGTCAGTGTGTCAGCTGTCAAACTCAGCCCGAGCTTGCGGTCGTCGGCGAAGTCACGCTGCGCGGAGACCGCCGCACTCACGTCCTGAACGCGATTGTCACTTTCTCCGTAGTACAGCAAGCCGGAATCGATCGACCA
>JBEVKA010000513.1:0-3131 GCA_040509855.1 Steroidobacter sp. | reverse complement strand
CGACGCATTTCGAGCCGCTCGCGATTGCAAGGCCCGCCACCTTTGAGCACTTCCTCGAATTCCTTCCAATCGATCGGGCCGTGCACATAATGCTGTGTACCCTCGTCCCAACGCAGCTGCGGATCGGGAACTTTCAGGCCGAGGTACTCCGCCTGCGGCACGGTGATATCGACGAACTTCTGTCGCAACTCGTCGTTGGTGAAGCGCTTGATCTTCCAGCGCATGGATTGCGCCGTATGTTTGGACGTCGCATCGTTGGGGCCGAACATCATCAGCGACGGCCACCACCAGCGATTGAACGCCTCCTGAGCCATGCGACGTTGCTCCAGCGTGCCGCGCGCCAGAGTCATCATGATTTCGAAGCCCTGGCGCTGATGAAAGCTTTCTTCTTTGCAGATGCGCACCATGGCGCGCGCGTACGGGCCATACGAGCAGCGACAAATCGGAATCTGATTCATGATCGCCGCGCCGTCGACCAGCCAGCCGATCGCACCGACATCGGCCCACGTCGGCGTCGGATAGTTGAAGATGCTGGAATACTTGGCGGTGCCCGCGAGCAACTGCTCCAACATTTCATCCCGTGAAATGCCCAGCGTCTCGGCGGCGCTGTATAGATACATTCCATGACCGCCCTCATCCTGAACCTTGGCGATCAGCACAGCCTTGCGACGAAGCGTGGGCGCGCGCGTGATCCAATTGCCTTCCGGCAGCATGCCGACGATTTCCGAGTGGGCGTGCTGGGAGATCTGGCGAATCAATGTCTGCCGGTATGCATCCGGCATCCAGTCCTTGGGCTCGATGCGCTCGTCCGCATCCACCTTGCCTTGAAAGCGCTGCTCCAGCGTGACTGCATCCGTGGTCTGATGCAGACAATCGGCGCCGAGCGAATCCAGACCTTGCGTGTACATGGCTAATCCTTCCAGTGTTCCAGGCGCTCCACCAGCACCTGCAGGAAACGGTTGGCGCGATGGCCATCCATCACGCGATGATCCAGCGTCAACGTAATGAAGCAACGCGGCTGGATCACGATGCGATCCCCGTCGTTGTCGGTTACGACGATGGCTCGTTTCTCCAGTTTGCCGACGCCCAGGATCGCCGACTGTGGCTGATGGATGATGATGGGCGTGGCGACCAGGCTCCCGCTCACTCCATGATTGGAGATAGTGAACGTTCCGTCGCGTACGTCGCTCGGCGTGAGCTTGTCATCACGCGCGCGCTGAACCACTTCTCCTAGCTCGCGCGCGATCTCTAACAAACCGAGGTCTTGCACGCCGTGGATGACGGGAACGACCAGGCCTTTTCCCTCCAACGCGGTCGCGACGCCGATGTTGATCGCGTCTGGAGTAATCAGCTCGCTGTCAGTCCAGCGGCTGTTTGCTTCCGGCACCTCGCGGATCGCATCCACGCACGCCGCCAGAAAGTAAGCGGTCAACGTCAGCGAAGCTCCCTGGCGTTGGAATTCATCCTTGTGGGCGGCTCGGTGCACGATGACCGCGGATAAATCCGCCTCGAAAACGGTGGTGACGTGAGGCGCAGTGTGAAGCAGGCTCTGTACCATGCGTTCGGCGATTCGCTTGCGCATGGCCGTGTGCGGCACACGGCGGCCCGCAACGTCTGTCTCCGTTGAGCCCTGTGAACCAATGTGGCGCAATACATCGTCGACGGTGACGCGGCCTCCAGCGCCGCTGCCACGAATCGTGCTTGCCGCTATTCCATGCTGAGTCAGCAGGCGACGCACCGCTGGGCTGATCTGACTCGCGAGCGCATCGGCATGCGCTGCGAATGCCGCCGTTCTGATCTCTGCGGCTGGGTTGATCGGTTTTTTGACGGGCGCCGCCGGGACAGCTCCATCCGTGACGGACTGAATCGTTCCCAACAGCTCGCCGGGTTCGATCTCCTCGCGTTCCTGCTTGAGGATTTCCTGCAACACGCCACCGGCCGGCGCGGGAATCTCGATCGTGACTTTGTCGGTCTCCACTTCAATCAGCGGCTCGTTCTCCGCCACCGGTTCGCCGATGCCCTTCAACCAACGCTGCACTTGAGAACGCGTGCCTTCGGACTGTTCGTTCGGCGCGCGTACTTCGATCATTGTCATTTTTCTGTACCTCGCGCTCGTCAAACGCTGGCGAGCTGACGTATCGCCTGCGTGATACGCGCCACGCTCGGCACGACCGAATCCAGCAGCAAGGGACTGTGCGGACTCGGCACATCCGGCATGGTCACTCGCTCGATCGGAGCGTCGAGGTCGAAGAACGCGTCCTTTGCCAGTGTGGCGGCAATCTCGGCACCGAAGCCGGCGGTGAGATTGTCTTCATGCACGATCAGGCAACGATGCGTCTTGCGTACGGAGTTGAGCACAGCCTCTCGATCCCAAGACATCAACGTGCGCAAGTCCAGTAACTCCACGTCGACGCTGGAATGCTCGGCAGCTTGTTCGCAGCGCTCGACCATCGCGCCCCAGCTCACTACTGTCAGCTCGGTGCCGGAACGCAACTGCCTGGCGACTCCAAAAGGAACAATGAAGTCGTCACCCGGATAGGGCCGACGCGCCCAAGCGCCGTCGAGCATCGCGCGGTGTTCGAAGAAGATCGTCGGATCGTTTCCGCGCAGCGCGCTTCTCAACAGGCCAACGGCGTCCTCGGCGTTCGACGGCATGGCGACACGCCAGCCGATCGCATGCACGAACTGCACTTCGTTACTTTGACTGTGCCACGGATCGCCGCATTTGAAGAAACCGCCAGGCATGCGGACGACCATGGGCGCGGCGAATCGATTCGCGGTTCGCCAGCGCAGGGTGCCGCAGTCGTTCAATTGTTCGACGGCGGGATCGGCATATTTTCGGAACTGAATTTCCGGTACTGGCATGAGCCCCGCGAGCGCCATACCGACGGCGCGACCGATGATGCCCTCCTCCGACAAGCTGGTGTCGAAGACTCGGGCCGCCCCGAATCTTTCCTGCAATCCCAATGTTGCTGCATGCACGCCGCCTTTCCGACCGACGTCTTCGCCAAAGACAACCACTCGCGGGTTGATGGCCAACTCGTGTTCCAATGTGCGGCGGATCGCTGTCACCATGTTGATGCGCGGTCCTTCGGAGCGTGGATTTTCCGCACCCTGCGCGGGCGTTACGC
>JBEVKA010000512.1:0-5508 GCA_040509855.1 Steroidobacter sp. | reverse complement strand
GCGGATGTCGACAGGTTACGCTGAGCGTTCAGCGACATCACGTTCGTGTTGATTACAAGTGCCATGAAACTAACTCCTGGTGATTACTTTGCCGTGGGGCCCTTGCCTCTCGGCTTGCTCTCAGCACTTACGGCGTGATGTGCGCCGGACTGCTGTTCGAGTCCTGTATCGGTGCCACTGCGGGGAACTTGAGACGCCGAATTCACATTGGTGAAAATTGTGGATCCGGTCACGGACAGCTCTTTACCCCCACGAACGACTTCCCGAAAGCCAATAAAAATGAGGCGGAGCCCTAAGCAGCTTCGCCTCGAATCTCACATATATATGTAGGCGGTTGACGCAAATACTGATGGCGCGCCGCCGCGCGACTCAGCTCAAATAATTGAACAGCGACAGGCCGGAGATCTTGGTGTAGGACAGCTGCGCCGCCTGCAGACCCACCAGTTGCTGATTCATTTTGGTCAGGGCCTGCGCGTAATCCAGATCGCGCAGATCCGATAGCGAGGCCGCCAGATCGATATCCATCGCTTCGCGCGTGGCGTCGGTCGAGTCGAGCGTCGACAGGCGCACGCCGATTTCCGCACGCACGCCGAGGAAATGATCGGTCGCCTGGTCGAGCTGCTGTAACGAGCCTTGCAGCGACGAAGCCAGCTTCGCATTGGCGACCGCATTACCAGCGGGCGCGCGTAACATCGAAACCACGTCGCCGATGGTCGTGAAAATATCTTCGCTGCGACTCTGGTTGACGGTGAACGTATCGCCAGCCGCGGGCGCGCCCGTGATCGTCACGCTCACACCGTTGAATTGAACCGAAGAGCCCGGCGTGTAGGTTCCGGTGGAAACAACATTGGCCGGCGTCGCGCCGTCGGTAACCTGATAGGTATTCGGCGCGGTGAACGTGATCGTGTAGTCGTCCGGCACCCAGTTCGCCCGGTTGACGACCGAGCCCACGTCGATGGCGCCCGAACCGGTGTTCGCCATGTTCACGGCAGTGGCGAACGTGCCGTTGCCTTCCGGAATATTCACGAACACTTCGAAGCCATTGTGACTATCCGCCACGCGCTGCGTAGTAGAGATGGCCAGCTGACGCGAACCCTGATCGGCGATGTAGCTGATCGGTGTGCCATCGCCGCCCGTGAACGGCCTGGTCTTGGTCGAGTAACCGGAGAACAAATATTCGCCGTTGCCGTCCTGGCGATTCGCGACGTCGTGCAGCTCGTCCAGGCGCGCCGCGAGTTCGGTCGCGATCGAAGCGCGATCGTTGTTGCTCAAGGTGCCGACGTTGCCCGCCTGCACTACCAGTTCGCGCACGCGCGTGAGCACGTTGCCCACGTCCACCATCGACTGCTCTTCGAGGCTCAAACGGTTCTGCGCCAGCGTGCTGTTCTTGGCGAACTGCTCCGACTCCGACTGCGCGCGCTGCAGTTCGAGAATGTGCACGGACGCGATCGGATCGTCGGCCGGCGTGGACACGCGAGTGCCGAGCGCGACCTGGTTCTGCAGCTTCGCGAGCGCCGACTGCTGCTCCATCATGGCGTTCATGGAGCCGAGGGAGAATCCGAGAGAGGATAGACGCATGTGTGTCTCTCTTACTTAATCGTGCGCTCAGCGCACGGCATCGAGCACGGACTGGAACATCGTGTCGGCGACGCGAATCATCTGTGAGATCGCCATGTACGCCTGCTGATAACGCAGCAGGTTCGCGGCTTCCTCATCCAGGTTCACGCCCGACACGCTCTGCATCGCTTCCTGCGATTCGGTGGCGACGACCTTCTGTGCATCGCGCGTCACCTGAGCCTGATTGGTCTTGACGCCGACGTCGCCGACGAACTGGCCGATGGCCGAGCTCAGCGACGTCGTGCCGTTGTTCAACACGCCTTCGGACATCAGGCCGCTCATCAGCAAGGCATTGCGGTTGTCGCCGGTGCCATTGCTGTTATCACGCACCGTGAACGAATCGCCCGCGGCAGGTGTGCCGCTGATCTGCACTCGCCAGCCGTTCGCGTCGATGTCCGCACCCGGCGTGTATGTAAACGTCGCGGGGTTGCCGCTGATCTGATACTGAGTCGGGCTGATGAACGTGATCGTGGCCGAAGTGCGCAGCGCCGGGTCGCTCGCGTTCAACACCGTGCCGGCCGTGATGGTCGCGTTACCGTTGTTGCCCGCCGTCGCAGACGCTGCAATCGGCGCCGCCGCGGCGACGTCCGCCGGATTCGTTACCAACATGCGCATCGTGTTGACCGCGCCGGCCGTCGGCCGGATCAGCAAACGATCGCCAGTGGTCGGCGTGCCGCTCACCACGATCGACAAACCATCGGCAACGAATGGATTACCCGCGGTGCCCGCGCCGGTCATCGGCACGTTTGCACCCGTATCGGTACGACGCATGCTCCAGCCACCCGCCGTGGAAACGAGTTCGTAATCGCTGGTCGTCAGCGCGCCGACGTCGCTACGAGTCACCGTCGCGCCGGCGTTACCGGCATTGTTGAGGTTGGCGCGCACTTCCACGCCGCCGACCGAGAAGAAGTCGCCGCCGAGATTGCCGTTCAAATCCATACCGGCGTTGTGCTGCTCATTCATCACATCGGTGAGCGCGACGCTCAAGCGGCCGATGGCGTTGCGAGCCGGATCCAGCATTTCGTTGCGGAACTGGAGCACGCCACCCAGCGTGCCGCCGTTCAACGAATTGGTGATATCGATGGTGCCGACGCTGGACTGCATCGACAGGCGCTTGCGCGTCGGCTCGTACGGATCGGCCGTCGCGACCATCGTGGCCGCATCGGCGCCCACCACCAGCGGCTGACCGTTGCCGATGAACACGTTCACCGAATTGTCGTTGGCTTTGACGACGCTGACGTTCACGTGCGTGGCCAGCTCGTCGATCAAACGGTCGCGCTGGTCCAGCAGATCGTTCGGCGCCGACCCGGTCTGGGAGTAGCCGACCTTGATCTGATTGTTCAACTCGGCGATGCCCTTGGCGATCGACGAGATGGCATCGGCCTCGCTGCCGAGTGACGCATTCACCTGGGCGTCGAAGCTGCGTAGGCTGGAATCGTAGCTCTTGAGCCGGTCGACCAGGCTCTGGCCCTGGCTCAGCAGCGTCTGGCGCGCGGCGATCGAATTGGGCGTATCGGCGACCGACTGCATCGAGTTGACGAACTGCTGCATCGACGCGGTCAAGCCGGTGGTCGAGTTGCCGAACAAATTGCTGACGCGCTCGGCCTGGGTCGCATACGTTTCGGACTGCTTGAAACCGCTCGAGGCGCTGCGCGACTGGCTGGACAGGAAGTTGTCGTAGGCGCGATTGATGCTGGAAACATCCGCGCCGCTGCCCTGCCAGTTGCCACCAATGAATTGGGGCTGACGCGTCGTGAACTGCGCGATCTGACGGCTGTAACCAACGGTGTTGGCGTTGGTGATGTTATGGCTGGTCGTATCCAGCGCGCGCTGAAACGCGAGCAGGCCAGAGATACTGGTGTTCAACAGGTCAGCCATGACGGATCACCCTGCAAGCGTTTTGACGGTTCATTGCTTTCACCCCCAGCCTTAGAGCTGCAGCCGCCGTCCGCCACCAACGCGTGTCGGCCCGCCGCCGGCAAACTTGAGCGCATCGTTGGAAACGTCGCTGGCCACACTGGCCGTGAGGGAACGCACCTCGTCGGCCACCGCGACGACTTTCTGTGCGTAGTTGGGATCGGTGGCATAGCCACCTTCCTGCAACGCCGAGGCGAAGGTGGCCACATCACCACCCGCGCCTCGGGCGTTTTCATAACGAGGATTGGTGCCGATCAGGCGCGCATAGTCATTGAAGCTGTCCGCTGGCGAGTTGTACGCACGGAAGCGCTCGACCTTGCGAACCGCTACGCCTTCCTCGAACTCCAGCGTCGGCACATGCGCGGTGGCTCCGTTCCAGCTGGCGCCAGCCTTGATGCCGAACAGATTGAAGCTGCTGGAGCCGCCCACCTGCGACGGCACGGCCTTGCCCCAACCGGTTTCCAGCGCCGCTTGTGCTACCAGCGCGCTCGGATCCACTCCGAGCGCGCTGCCAGCACGCTGAGCGTGCGGCCACATCATCCGCACGAAATCAGCTTTGGACTTGGAGACCGGCTGATGATCCGCCGTGGAAGAAATCGTTTGGGTCGGCGCGCTGAACTGCGTCTTCGGCGCTTCCGACGTCGCCGGCGCATCCGCGGATTTCACCATCCCCGACTGCGTCAGCTGCTGTACCAGCATGTCGGCGAGACCCAGTCCTTTGCCTTTCGACAACTGCATCGCGATCTGGTCGTCGAACATGTCCTGGTAGAACTCGCCCTGCGAGCTGCCGAACAGCGAGTCCTCGCCGAAGCTGCGATTGGCGTCGCGCATGCTCTTCAACAGCATTTGCGTGAACACGCTCTCGAACTGCTTGGCCGCTTCCTTCAGCGCGGACGGGTCCTGCGCCTTGGCATCGTTTTTCAACGACGCCAGGGCGGAGAAATCGAACGAGGCATTGATGGGGGCGGTCATGAGGTCACCTGCTTGTTAGATGACGATCAGTTCTGCACGAAGCGCGCCAGCTTCCTTGAGCGCTTCGAGACTCGCGACCAGGTCGCCGGGCGCGGCGCCTACCTGGTTCACGGCGCGCACGATCTCATCGAGATTCACGCCGGCGTTGAAAACAAACATGCGCGCTTCGGGCTGCTCGATCTTGATCTCCGAGCGCGGCGTCACGACGGTCTCGCCGTTCGACAATGCATTCGGCTGGCTCACATCGCTGCGCTCAGTGATGGTGACCGACAGCGAACCGTGCGCGACGGCCGCCGGAGTCACTCGCACTGCCGAGCCGATCACGACTGTGCCGGTGCGGGAATTCACAATCACACGCGCCGGCGCATCGCCGGGCTGCACTTCGATCGCTTCGAGCGTCGACAAGTAAGCAATGCGCTGACTCGCGTCGGTCGGCGCCTGCACGCGAATCGAAACAGCATCCATCGCTCGCGCCGTGTCGGGACCGAGCATGTTGTTGATGCCGTCGGTCAGGCGCGCCGCCGTCGTGAAATCCGGCGTGTTGAGATTCAGCACGATGTACGGCTCGGTCGCGAAGTTGCTCGGCACCGAGCGCTCGACGCTCGCGCCATTCGGCACGCGACCCGAGCTGGGAACATTCACCGCGATCCGCGAGCCGTCCTTACCCTGCACGCCGAAGCCGCTGACCACCAGGCTGCCCTGACCGATCGCGTACACCTCGCCGTCGATACCACGCAGCGGCGTCATGAGCAGGCTGCCGCCGCGCAGGCTCGTGGCGTTACCGATCGAGTCGACCGTGATGTCGATCGTCTGGCCAGGCTTGGAGAAGGCCGGCAGATCCGCGCGCACCGTCACCGCTGCGACGTTCTTCAGCTGCGGGTTGACGTTGGCGGGAATCGTCACGCCGAACTTCGCCAGCATGTTACGAATGCTTTGGATGGTGAATGGCGCCTGGCTGGTCTGGTCGCCGGTGCCGTCGAGGCCCACGACCAGGCCGTAGCC
>JBEVKA010000511.1:0-4929 GCA_040509855.1 Steroidobacter sp. | reverse complement strand
TCGCGCAATCCCAAGGCGTCGCAGTAAAAACGCAGCGACGTCGGCAGATCCGTGACGCGCACCATGGTGTGCAGGTACCTCATCAGCGCTACCCTCGTTTGAATGACCTGAATGATAAGCGCAGCGTCGGCTGGGGGCGGAACTCCGGCAGCGGGGTTGCGTTCTTTTCACATGATTATGGGGAGCCCACGGCGAAAACGGGACATATGGGTGCGGACGCGCCAGTCATCAAAGCCATACCGCATCGCTGGGCCAGAAACTCCATTGGCGCTGTCGCCGGGCTATTGCTGGCCGCGACATCCAGCCTGTTCCTGAGCCAGCGAGCTCACGGGCAAACACCCGAGCAACCGCCGGTCACTCCGACAGCTGAACCTCCAGCGCCGCCGGCTATTGAGCCGCCGGTGCAAACTGAACCCGTTCAGCCCGACACCGGCCCCGGCGATGAACCGCACGAGCCGCCGGCCAGTGAAGAGCAGCCTGCCACCAATCCCGACGCCATCGATCCCGCAGCCGTGAGCGAAGGCCCGCTGCGAGACCCAGTCCTGCAGCAGAACGAAGGCGATCCGCGCCCGCTGGAGCGCGAGCCGAAATCCGACGATGAAGCGCTCGCCGCTGGCCCGCCCCCCGGCGAAGACGCGAGCCCGATGGAGATCTGCGCGCAACCGACGGAAGAAGATCCCACGGTGCTGAAGCGGGTTCGCCGCACTCTCACCGTCACTGCCTGCGCTTCCTCCGCCTGGCTGGATGGATTGTTTGGCGATCAAATCCACTACGACGACTATCACGCCACCTACGGCACCATGACAGTGGGCGGCCTGTGGAGCGACTACGATGGCTTCGATCCACGTCTGCGTTTCCGCGCACGACTGCAGCTTCCGCAATGGGACGAACGCATTTCGGCGTTCGCCGGACGCGTCGGCGAAGACGATTACATCAGCGACACGGAAGGCGACTTCGACGCATTGCCGACGCGGCAATTCGGCACGCTGGAAGATGAAAGCGTGCTGCTCGGCCTCGGCTATTCGAGCCCCGAGCGCACCGGCAACGACTTCGACGCCGGCGTCGGCGTGCGCGTCGACCTGCCGATGGACCCCTACGCGCGCGCTCGTTATGAAATCGTGCGCTCGTTCGCCGAAAAGTATGTATTCAGCGCGCGCGAGACCGTGTTCTGGCAGAACACCGAAGGCTTCGGCACCACCACGCGCGTCAACATGGATCGCGTGATCTCCGATCGTTTCCTATTGCGCTGGAGCAACCTCGGCAAGTACACCGAAGAAACCATCGGTCTCGAGTGGTACACGCAGGTCACGTTGTTTCAGAGCCTCGGCCAGCGCACCGGCCTGGCCTGGCAGGCGCAGATGGAAGGCGCCACCGACAATGAAGTGCAGATCACCCGTAACGCGATGAGACTGATCGCGCGCCGCCAGCTGACGCCCGAATGGTTGATCCTGGAACTGCGCGGCGGCGTTTCCTGGCCACGACGCAAACTCAGCGAAAAACGTGAAGCCAGCCCGGAAGTGGGTATCGCGTTCGAAATGCAGTTCGGCCAGAAACGCGACCGCGTGCGCCCCCGCTGACGGCAGGTTGATTCCACAACCCCGATCCCTTCGGGATATTCCCTAAGAGCACTCCGAAGCCCTGCGCGACGCAGTTCCGCTTCGAGCAGCAAGACCCGGCAGGCGTCGATGAGGCGCCTCCTGAATCTGCACGACCCTGGTTGAGCAACACGGCACCCCGCCGATGCTGGCGGGAGAATCGCCTCATCTGAGCAAAGTTCGTGTCAGGAGTCGTGTATGGGTATGTCTAACATCAGCGTCAAGGCGCGTCTGTTCGTGACGCTTAGCCTGCTGGCGGTCGCCATGGTGAGCGTCGGCATGCTGGGCCTAAATCGGCTGCATGATGCCGACGACCAGATGGATAACATCTATAACAACAAATTCCAGTCCGCCACCAAGATCGACCGGATCGCAGCGATGCGTCGTGACAGCGTGCGCGCGCTGGACCTGGCCATCATGAATGGCGACAAGCAACTGCTGGAAGAATACCGGAGCATTCAAGGGCGCAACTCCAAGCTCATCGATGAACTGTGGGCCGAATATAAAAAGCTGCCGGCGGACGACAAAGAGATCGCGCTGGCGGACGACTTCGAGCGCAAGGGCAACGAGTACAAAGCCGCGCGCGACAAAGTCGTCGCGACACTCGACGGCGGCGACATCGAAGGCGCACGCAAGCTGCGCACCACCGAAATGCGTCCCCTGGTAACGGCCATGATCGAGGCCGGCGACAAACTGGCTGACCTGCAGGACGAGGAAGCTCGCGCTTCCGTCGACGAGAGCAATGCCGCCTATGAGAGCTCGGTGATGACGATCTGGATCGCGATGCTGTTCGCGCTGGGCGCGGCCGCCGCCTTAGGCCTCATGCTGGTCCGCGCGATGATGGGCTCGCTCAACACTGCCGTCACCACCGCCGAACTGATCGCCAGCGGCAAACTCGGCAATCGGATCGAGATCACTTCGCAGGATGAATTCGGCCGGCTGTTGCGCGCCATGCAGGAAATGGACAACAAGCTCAGCGACATCGTGGGTTCCGTGCGCCTGGGTGCGGATTCGGTGGGCTCGGCCGCTCGCGAGATCTCCAGCGGCAACGATGACCTCAGCCAGCGCACCCAGGAACAGGCCGCGGCGCTGGAAGAAACGGCGTCGAGCATGGAAGAGATGACCGCGACGGTGAACCAGAACGCCGACAATGCGCGCCAGGCCAGCCAGCTCGCGGTAGGCGCTCGCGATCAAGCGGATCGCGGCGGCAACGTCGTCGAGCGCGCCGTGAGTGCGATGAGCGAGATCAGCGCTTCGAGCAAGCGCATCGCCGACATCATCGATGTGATCGACGAGATCGCGTTCCAGACCAACCTGCTCGCCCTGAACGCTGCTGTCGAAGCGGCGCGCGCTGGCGAACAGGGCCGCGGCTTCGCGGTCGTCGCCACCGAAGTGCGCAACCTCGCGCAGCGTAGCGCCACGGCCGCGAAAGAGATCAAAGAGCTGATCCACGACTCCGTGGAGAAAGTGAAGGCCGGCACCGAGCTGGTCGACGAGTCCGGCAAATCGCTCACCGAGATCGTCGCGAGCGTCAAACGCGTCGCCGATATCGTCGCCGAGATCTCAGCCGCCAGCGAAGAACAGGCCAGCGGCATCGACCAGGTCAACACTGCAGTCACGCAGATGGATACGACGACACAGCAGAACGCTGCGTTGGTCGAAGAAGCGGCCGCCGCCAGCAAGGCGATGGAGCAGCAGGCGCAATTGCTCGTGGAGAAAGTTTCGTTCTTCGCAGCGACAGGCGCCGCGGCTCACTCTGCACCCGCGCATGTCGTAGCTCACACAGCGGCGCCTCGCGCCAATGTGCGCCCGATGCCGACTCGCAAGCCTGCCGCCAAGACCGCGAAGCCCGCTCCCGCCAGCAGCTCCGCCATGCCGATGGCCAAAGCCAGCGGCGACGACAGCGCCTGGCAAGAGTTTTGATCCGACGATGATGAGCGCCGCCCGGGTATACGGACGTACCCCGCCGCCATCGGCGGCGGCCGCGAGGGTCATGGCACGATGCCCGATCCCTCGTCTCAAGACGGCTCGCCGCGGTTTCAAAACTCAACCCTCATGAGTTTTGAAGACCGCGGCTCGCCGACACCCAGCAATCCGTTGCCGCTAGTGTTCCTGGGTGTCGGCACCCGCGGATGCCGACGTGGAGGTCGAACCTTCCACTATCGGCGTCTGATATTCAACTAACAAACGCGCCGTGTACGCGCTCGTATTTTCTCGTTAGGAAGATTGACCGCATACGCGGCTCATCATCTGGCCGCGCGCGTCGCGATCGGACGCAGCGTTTCGATCTGATGCTCGATCCACTCGGTGACGCTCGGATGAGGAATCAACCCCTGACCGTCCGAAGTGTAGTCGAGCCCATCGAGCACCTTCGCGTACGGACCGAAGCCCTGCACGCGAAACGGAATCACCACGGCTCGCCGCCCTTCTCGCGTTGATTGTTCCACGAACGCGCGAATGCGCTTCTCGGCTTCGACACGCTTCTCCGGCCAGTCCTCACGCAATGTTTCTACACGCACCGCATGGAATGGCCGCGCCTTGCGCACGACCTCGGCGCGAGCATCGAGATGTTTCAACCAGCGCTCGTTCTCGGCATCGTCACCCGGACCGTGCGCGAGGATGAGCACATCTTCCTGGGACGGATTCTTACTGAGCGTCTTGGCGCGTGTCGCCAGGACCTCACCCATCTCGGGCGCTTCCACCAATCCCTGATCGCTCAGTACGAACGACGCCTGGGTGTCGACTCGCCACAGCTCCATGCTGTGACCGCCATGACCTTCGCCATGACCGGCGTGAGCGTCAGCCTCAGCAGGCTTCGGAGGCGCGCCGGGGATGATGCCGAGAATCTGCTCGGTGCGTTCCTTGAAACTCTCGCCGCTGATGAACAGGCGCACCACGCCGATGCGACGAGCGCCTTTGGTTTCGAGCTGTCGCACGCTTTCCTGGAGTGAAGCGGCATCGGCCATGCCGAATGCGACCTCGACGTTGTATTCGCTCTTCAACGGCTCCACGGCCGCGAGCACATCCTTGTTCCACTGCTGCCCGCCGCCATGGGCCATGACCAGCACGCCGAAGTTCTCGGCGCGCACTTCATCGCGTGGGGCGGTTTGAGGTTGGGGCGCCTGCGAGACGCAGCCCGCCAGCAGCACCATCAATGGCGCGAGCAATCTTCCTGACGACATGAGCCAACTCCTGAAATCCTGAGTAAGTTGGCTCGCTTGGCCCGGCCGGGCGTCGCTGGCTTGGTGCGCAGATGATAATTAGCCGGAATTCGCGGCGTCAACGCGCTCCGTCAGACGTTGTATGAACGCGAGGTGGTGGCCCCGCCGTGGCC
>JBEVKA010000510.1:0-11907 GCA_040509855.1 Steroidobacter sp. | reverse complement strand
GAACAGATAGCCGTGGCCCCACACCGTCTTGATCTTCTCCGGCGCGCCCGCGTCGACCAGCTTCTTGCGCAAATGCGAGACGCGTACGTCGAGCGTGCGATCGAGCCCGTCGTACTCACGTTTATAGAGCTGCTGATACAACATTTCGCGGGACTGAATCTCTCCCGCACGACAGGCGAGATACAACAACAAATCGAATTCGTTGCTCGACAGCGTCACCTCGGTGGTTCCGACCGACACCGAGCGCGACATGGGATTGATACAGACATTGCCGAACTGCAGCGGACGCTGCTCGGGCAGGGCGACGGTTTTACTACGACGTAACAACGCGTGAATGCGCGCCACCAGCACGCGAGGCTCGACCGGCTTCACGACGTAGTCATCCGCGCCGAGCTCCAGGCCGACCACATGATCGATATCGTTGTTGCGTGCGGTCAGGATCAGGATCGGCAGCGCCGAAATGCTCCGCAGCTCCTTGCAGACCGCAAAGCCATCGCGCCCCGGCAAACCCAGGTCGAGGATGACCAGGTCCGGCTTGTCCTGCTGCACACGTTCGACTACCGACTGGCCGCTATGCTCCACCATCACGCGAAAGCCATTGCTCTGCAGATAGGTGCGCACCAGCTCCGACAGCCGCAGGTCGTCTTCGACGAGCAGGATGTTGGGCGTCGAGGTCAATTGAAAATGCTCCAGGGCTGGCGGCGCTTGCGTCGGAATTGAATCGCCTTGCGGATGACGGCGATCGCCTGCGACGCGAGCACGCGATCGAGCTCGGTATCGCGCAACTGGATTACGAGATCCTGGCTGAACACCACTTCCACGCTGTACAGACCTTCGGAGTGATCTTCCCAGCAGCGCCGGATATTCGGCTGATCGACGATCACCAGGCACAGCGATTCATTGCGCGTCGAGCGCCACTGCGCGTGCACGGTAGTGCTACAAGCCGTGTCGTTCTCCGAAAGCGTGCAGACACGCGGGCGCAGCCGCAGATCGATCGGCTGTTGTTGCTCAGTATCGGCCGCGTCACTCGCCGGGACTGCCGCGGCGAGCAGGGCACATAGCCACGCCGCGTTAGAACACTTTGAAATTGAAGCCCACAAAGGCAGTCACCACGGAAGGATCGGAGACGATTGGACTGTCGGCGATCTCGGCGCCGAGATGTTCGTAATGAATGAAAGCGTTGAGCGTCCAGCGCTCGGACAGCGGGCGAGAGTAGGCGACTTTGATGAAAGGATTGAGCGATGCGTCCGGTCGATAGAGCTGATCCACACCATAGTAGTAGCGCACCGTCTCGGCGCTCTTCCAGGTCAGGCCCGCGTTCGCGATCAGAGAATGTTCGGTCTGAATCAGCGGCGCGGAGATCGCGCCACGGATCTCGTAGCCGTCGTGACGTCCCGTGACTTCCCGAAGGGCGCTGAGTTGCCCGGCGAAGCGACCGTAGGAGAACAGCCACTCCGGCCCGACCAGATACGTGGTGCGGCGACGGTGGCCGCGAAACTCGATCGGAGCGGCGGGTGGGACGCCCACCGGGCTGCCACCGGAAGAGGAGAGCGGGCCGCTCACGAAAACGTTCTGCAGATCGCTGCGGCTGAAGAACACGCGATCGTAGCCGGGCGTGGCGATCACGTTGAAGGTGTGGGCGTTGCCCTCATGCAGCGTGAAGCCCGGCTCCAGGCTGTCGAGGAAGAAACGCTTGCCGTAGTAACTCAATTGCGGAATCGCAATCAGCGGCATGTCGGTGCGCCCGCCGATGGGGTTGGTGCGCACGCCTGCGCCCACTGCGATGTTGAGATCCCACTCGCCCACGACCACGCACTCGGGCGAGACGGCCTGGCATTTTGCCTGCGCGGCGGCGTCCATCGGGCCGCAGCAGGCGATGAGCAGGAGCAGAGCGAGTATGCGCAATGGCGATTGCATGATCTTGATCTGCATGCAGGGCGCGATGGATCGCGCCGGAGATCTCATTCTCTCCCAGCGGGCACATTCAACTGTAAAGCATTGGTAGTGATCTGTTACGCAAATGTACATGCGCAAGAGCGTGCTGGTCGCGAGCGACGACCAGCTCATCGGCCGTTCCGCGGAAGTCAGCTCGACGCGCCGTGAGCGGCGCTGATCTGGTCGCTCCGATCGTTGATGAGCCGATTGAGCAGCAGACGCGCTTTGTCCCATTCGCGTTGCACGGTCCGCTCCGAGACGTTGCGCAGCTCGGCGATCTCGCCGAACGAGAAGCCGCAAAAGAATTTGAGGTCGACGCATTCAGCCAGCCGCGTATCGATCCGGGCCAGCGATTCGAGCGCGTCGTTCAGCTTCTCCAGCTGCAGGCTGTGCGAATCCTCCAGCGCGCCCGGCAATTCCGCTGGCAGCGAGGTGATTTCGAACTTGCCGCCACGTTTCTGAGCCTGCCGGCGGCGCAGATAGTCGACGACGAGCCCACGCATGGCGCGCCCCGCGTACGACATGAACTGGGCGCGGTCGCTGAACGTCAGCGCCTCCCGCTGCGATATGTTCAAAAAGGTCTCGTGGAGCAGAGTGGTGGGACTCAGTGTCACCGACCCCTTCTGCGGCAATTCCCGCCGCGCCATTCGATGCAATTCCGCATAAAGCGCGGTGAAAAGCTGGTCACGTGCGATCGGGTCGCCCGTCTCGGCCGCATGCATGATGGCGGCCAGATTGTCGTCGATCATGAATCCCATCGCTCACTCACCCTCCCACGACTCAGATTCCCCCCCGGTATGTACCCCGCCACCGCGCGCCGGTTCTAGGTCGCATGTCGTTCTTTTCACCAACCTTCAGATTCCTTGTTCCCCGGTACCGTTGCCGCGAATGATTTCGTGGTCCCGCCCAAGGCCTTGCCGGATATGGAGCTGAGCTCGTTCAGCAACTACTCGCCGTTCGGACGCTCGGGACGCTTCGTCTACGGCAGGGGGAGTTATAAGTTCTGACTTACCGTCGCCAGCTTGCGTGCGGCGATGAGCAGCGGATGGATGTCATCCACCGTGTTCGACAGGTGCAGGGCCGATGTTTCGAAGGCTTGTCGGGCCGCCTGGCGCTCGCCCAGCGCCTGCAACGAGCGGCCGAGCAATAAATAAGAGTGGCCGGTGCTCATCGAGTAGGGAAAGCCGCCTCGCAAGGAAACCGATATATCCACTGCGCGGCGTGCATGCGTCAGCGCAGCCTGCGGATTGCCGGTGCGCAGCTCGATTTGCGCCAGTCCCCAAGTGGCCGACATCAGGACCCATTTGTTTTGTTGCTTGGCCAGCGCCTGGGTGAATTGCTGTCGCGCCTCTGGGTACCGACCGGCATCGATATGAACCCGGCCCTGGACCAGCGCCGCAGCCGTGCGCGCAGGCATGTGCGATAACACCATCGCACGAGACATCCACGGTGGACTCGGCGCCGGAAAGCCTGGATCCAGCATCGCTTTCGCTCGCGCCAGATAGTCCGCTGCCGCGACTGGGTCGCCGATCTCCTGTGACGTGGCCGCCAGACCCAGCAGGCAATAGAGTTGTCCGAGCACGTTGTGCTGGCGGCCCAGCAGCTCGTAGGCCAGGTGATACGACGCCAGTGCTTCACGGTAGCGGCCGACGCGTTCCAGCGCACGCGAGCGATTGCCCACCAGATAACCGGGCGGCTGGCTGCCCGGATTGCGCTCTGTCACGAGTCGCAGCGTTTCATCGTACAGCTCCAGCGCGCGATCGGGCCGGCCCGCGTAATCGAAGATCACCGCCCAATTGTTGCGAACGGCGATCGCGTCCGGCCCGCCTTCACGACCGAGCTCGGCGTATTTGTTCATCGCCATTCGATAATAGGCGTCGGCTTCGACGTTGCGCAGATTCAAGTGATGACCGAAACCCACCGCGCCAAGAAACAAACCTTCGTCCGCCGCCGCCGCGCGTGGAGCTGCACGATAGCGCTCCAATGCGCTGGTCGCGAACTTCAGGGCGTTGTCCGCATCGTCAGCGTTGTCTGCGATGAATGCGCGGTCGAGCATGCAATAGGCCGCGTTCTCACTGTCGGACTCGAGATGTTCGAGCTCGTGCTCGATGGCGCGCGTGCCTTTTTCCACCTGGCCGAGACTGGCGATCGACAGCGAGTGCGCGCAGGTCAGTCGTGAGCGTAATGAATCGTCTGTCGAGCGGTGGAGCAGGGCGAGAGCACGTTCCAGCAGGCGCGCAGCTTTCGCATCGTCTCCCAGAGAGCCATAGCGTGCGGCGATCATCGCCAGCACAGCGGCACGATTCTCGGGACTGCCGCTGGTGTCGGCGAGGGCCAGTCGCTCGCTGCGAGTGAGCATGTCGGCGACCGTCACGGGTTTATCACCTTCCGCGGCCTCGGTTATCAACATGCCGAGAAATTCGGTGACGGAGGCGTTGCGTGTCGCCAATGCGAATGCGCGATCGCGCTGTGTGGAGGCGGAGCGCGCCTGGCCTACCGCGAAAACCAGCGTCGCGCACAAACTCATCATCGCCACCGAGAAACCGACCACCGAGAGGCGATGGCGAGCGATGAACTTGCGCGTTACATACCATGCGCTGGCGCGACGCGCATTTACCGGCTGACGATTGAGATAGCGGACCAGCTCTTCGCAGAAGGCGGCCGCGGTCGGGTAACGTTGATTCGGCTCACTCTGCAACGCTGTATCGAGAATGGCATCGAGGTCGCCGCGTAACTCTCTCTTGCGTGGACCCGTTGCAAACTGTGAGGCGCGCGGCACGTTGCCCGCCAGGGCGGCACGGATGCGATCGGCGCGACTGCCGGAAAGCTGCAATGGATGGCCGCCGGCGAGCAATACATAGAGCAGCATGCCGAGTTGATAGACGTCGGTGGCGGTGGACGGCACGTCGCCCAGCAACTGCTCCGGCGCCGCACACTCGGGCGTGAGCGCTATTTCATCGACATGTGTCGCCGCGGCTGGATCTTGATCCTGGCTGAGCAGCTTCGCGATGCCGAAGTCCAGCAGTTTCACGGCGCCATCGCGCGTCACCAGCACGTTGGAAGGTTTGAGGTCGCGATGAATGATGAGGTGACTGTGCGCGTGGGCGACCGCCGACACGGCGCCGAGAAACAAGCGCACACGCGCTTCGGTCGACAGCTGGTGCGAATGACAGTACTGATCGATGCGTTCGCCATCGACATGTTCCAGCACCAGGAATTGCCTGCCGTCCTCGGTCGCGCCGGCATCGAGCAGCCGTGCGATGTTGGGATGATCCAGGCGCGCCAGCAGCCGGCCTTCATGGCTGAACCGTTGCACCAGCTGCGGGCTGTCGATGAACTTGATGGCGCAGCGGCCTTCGAACCGGCCGTCGCTGCGCGAAGCGACCCACACTTCGCCCATGCCGCCGCGACCGATCAGACTTTCGATGGTGTACGCGCCGACCTGCTTGCCCGCCATCGACGCCTCGTCCAACGCCGCCGGCGTGACGATGGGGCTCGGCGATTGCCACTCGGAAGGATCGGGCAAGCCCGGCTTCATGCTTCCGGCAGACCGCCATCTCCGTTGAGCAGGCGATTGAGCAGCAGCCGGGCCTTGTCCCAGTCACGCTGCACGGTGCGTTCGGACACGCCACGCATGCGTGCGATCTCATCGAACGACAGGCCGCAGAAGAAACGCAGGTCGACGCATTCGGCCAGCCGCGCATCCAGCTGCGCCAGCGATTCCAACGCTTCGTGCAGGGACTGCAGTCGCTCGGTCTCCGGCTCGTCGTCCGGCAGCGAATTCAATAGATCCGTCTGTAACGGCAGAATCTGCAGATCGCCGCCACGCTTCAGCGCCTGGCGATTGCGCAGGTAGTCGATGAGCAGGCCGCGCATCGCGCGCGATGCATACGATATGAATTGAGCGCCGTTCACGAAAGCCAGCGACTCGCGCCGCGAGACGCTCAGAAAAGTTTCATGCAACAGCGTGGTCGGACTCAGCGTGAGCGCCGAGTTACCACGCAACTCACGCTGCGCCAGGCGTCGCAGCTCCTTGTAGAGCATTGCGAACAGTTGACCCTGATTCGCGTCCGCGACTGCCAGTGGCGCGAGCGTTCCCGATTGTGATGCCGCTGAGATCCCCATCTGCTTACGACAACTCCCTTGACGTCCTGCCCCGGTATGCGATGGGTTAAATAGCCCATGGCAACTGACCCGCGCAATGTCCAAAAGACTTGCGTTCGACAGGGGTCGGCTGTGTCTGGATTCGCTGGCGGATTGCGATTGAGCCACCGGGCCGAGAGGGCCGGAGATCGATCTATCGACGACTCGATGACGTAAAGCGCGGCCCGTTCTCGATCATTGAGGCAGGAGAACAAACCCGTGCTGCAAGTCTCGATGAGTAATACCGGTACCGTGTTGATTGCCGATGAGCATGCGCTGCTGCGTGATGCCTTCAAAATGATCGTCAGTCGCGTGCTGGGACCGGTACGGTTCCTGGAAGCGCACGACACGGAATCCCTGTTTCAGGCATTGGCCCAGTGTCCCGACATTCGCCTGGCGCTGGTCGATCCCAAGATTCCCGGCATGTGCGGCGGCCTGCGCCTGCACCAGATCGCCTGGGACTATCCGCTGCTGCCGCTGGTGGTGGTGTCCTCGGTGATCTCGCCCAACGTCGTGCACCGGATTGCAGCGATGCCATCCGTGCATGCCTTCGTCTCCAAATGCTCGACGGCGGACGAGTTGCAGGCAGCGATCGAGGCGACGCTGCAAGGCCGGCGTGTTCCGGCGGCGCTCTCGAATCACACCGTGTCCTCGCGCCGCAGTTGCCTGACGCCACGCCAGGAAGAGATCCGCCAGCTGCTGCGCCAGGGGCTGAGCAACAAGACCATCGCCGCCACGCTCGGCATCAGCACCGGCACCGTGAAGAACCACATCACGGAGATCTTCAAGACCCTCAACACCAGCAACCGCATGCAGGCTGCGCAATTGGACGCGGAATCATGAGCCCACGACTCTCACAAGGAACCACTGCCATGCTCGATGCCGAGGAATATTTCCAGCTCGCCCTGCATGCCAGCTCGGCCGGAGATCCTCACGCTTGCATGATGTATCTGCGTCAGGTGCTGCGCCAGGAGCCACGGAATGCTCATGCCATCTATCTGCTCGCCGCGGTTCACGCGGAGCTCGGTCTCGTGGATCGCGCGATCCGCGGCATCGAGGCGGCGCTGAGCATCGAGCCGGACCTCACGCCGGCGCGCTTCCAGCTGGCGATGCTGCTGCTGTTCGAGACCGAGCGCCGTGTCGAAGCCCGACGACACCTGGCGCAGATCGCGACCCGCTTCGATGAGGTTCTGCAACCGTACGCGGAGGCGCTGATCGCGGTCGCCGACGATGACGTGCCGCTGGCGGCCAAACGACTGGAGGTTGCGATCTCACAAACCGGACAGAACACCGAGTTCACGTCGGTGATGATGCGCCTGCTGGATCGTTTGAAAAACAAACAGCGACTGCTCTCGGCGTGCGGCCTGATGTGATCGCCGGCCACACGGGCGGTGTCCACATTTGGTTTCAGTTGTCACTGACGCGGAGCGTCTCCCTCTGACGTTATCTCGGCGCTGAGCGCGCCGTTGCGCGGCTTCTGCCGTGGCATCTCGCTTGCAGCATGACCTGGTGCGATTCATACGCACTACAGGAAGGGAACATTCATGCTCAAGCACATTGCCTCCGGCATCACGGCAGCGCTGCTTTTTGCTCCGCTGGCACACGGCTCGAACACAACACAATTATTCACGCGAGTGGCGGGGCTCACCGACGCTGCCACCGTCGTGCGCGATGACACGGGAATACCGCATGTCTTTGCGCGCAGCGAACGAGACGCTCTATTCCTGCAAGGCTGGTTGCATGCGCGCGATCGGCTGTTTCAAATGGATGTGGATCGGCGCACCGCCGAAGGAACGGTCGCGGAGCTGCTGGGCTCGACTGCTATTCCCAGCGACGTCGAGCTACGAATATTTGGAGCGCGTCGCGCGGCGGAACACAGTTGGCCGCTGCTCTCCAGCGAATCCCAGGCCGGATTGAGAGCGTATGCCGCCGGCGTGAACGCATACATCGCGCGCAATCCGTTGCCGGCCGAGTATGCCGCGTTAGAAATCTCCACCGTCCGTCCCTGGACGGAAATCGACAGCCTCAGTGTGCTGTCGCTGGTGTTGTTCGGGCAGTCGTTCGATCTCACCGATATCAATCGCTCCAACGCACTGATGCGTTACCGGGCTGTGGGAACGGCGCAGGGGTTCGACGGCAATGCGTTGTTCTTCGAAGATGTGCTTCGTATCGCGCCTTTCGACCCAGCCGCGACTGTGTCGTCCACACGGCGTCCGTCGCTCATGAGTTTTGGAGCGTCGAGCGCGCAGGAGGTCGAGCTCGATTCGAGTCTCTTGAATGATGGCATGGCATTCATCGAACGTTTGCAGTCGGCTCCTCATGCCAGAAGAGCAGTGCGCCTGGATCGCGATCCGAGGGGCAGCAATGCGTTCGTGATCGCCGGGCGATTGTCCACGACGGGTCGCCCGATCCTTGCCAGCGATCCGCACCTGCTGTTGCCGACCCCCGCGGTCTTCTACGAGATCCAACTGCATGCACCCGGATTGGAGATCATCGGCGCGAGTTTCCCGGGCATGCCGTACGTGGTCCTCGGCCACAACGATCGCATCGCCTGGGGCGTGACCAACCATCCGGTCGATCTCACCGACGTGTATCAGGAACAACTGGTCGTCGATGCCACGTCGCCGAGCGGCCTGAGTACGTTGCATCGTGGCGCTCGCGAGCACGTCGTCGCCTTACCTCAAGTGTTTCGGACCAACATCATTGGCGATGGCGTTGCCGATTCGCTGACGCTCGTGCCGGGCAGCGCTGGCGTTCCGTCGCAGGTGTTCATCGTGCCGCGCCGGAACAGCGGGCCACTCGTCAGCATCAACTCATCGACCGGCGCTGCTTTGAGTGTGCAGTACACAGCGATGAGCGGCCATCGCACCCTGGATGCATTCCGTGCGCTCGAACGAGCAGCCGATCTCGACGACTTCGAACGAGCGTTGCAAGACGTCGATGGCGCAGCGTTCAACTTTGTCTATGCCGATACGAAAGGGAACATTGCCTATCGCGCCACTGGTGAAATACCTGTTCGCGAGGATTTGCAGGCCGGAGCCGTCGCTGGATTGCCGCCGTTCTTTGTCCGCAACGGGCAAGGTGGTAACGAATGGCTGCCGGCGCAAGGCGCTGACGCGGATCGTGCGCTGTCGTTCGAGATACTGGCGTCCGATGAGTTGCCGGCGGCAACGAATCCGGCCAACGGGGTTTTGATTACAGCGAACAACGATCCGGTCGGGTCGAGTGACGACAACGATGCATTGAATGAGACGCGCGCGAACGGCGGCATTCTCTATGTCGGCGCGACCTTCGATACTGGGATTCGCGCCGGCCGCATTCGTGACTTGTTCGCGGAGCGCCAGGCGCGCGGTCGACGACTTGGCACACGAGACATGGCGGACGTTCAAGCGGACGTCGTCATGGGCGACGCGCGCTTCTTCACGCCGCACATCATCACAGCCTTACGGAATGCGCAGCGTGCCGATGCGCCAGCTGCGTTGCATGCGCTCGCGCAGGACACACGAGTTCAGGAAGCCGTCGGGCGACTTGCTGCCTGGGATCAGTCGTCCCCGACGGGGATTGCGGAAGGTTATGACGCAAGTGACATCGACGGGCGGCGCGCGACGCCATCGTCGGCTGAGATCGCCAATAGCGTAGCGGCAACTCTCTATTCGACCTGGAGCGGTCAAATGATTCTGCGGACGCTGGTGGCCACGCTCAGCGCTCGCAATCTGCCGACCCTGTCGCCGCAAGCGGAAGCATTCACAGCGCTGCAACGTTTGTTGCGGGAATTTCCGGAACGCCGTGGCGTCGGCGCATCGGGCATCGACTTTTTCGCGATGCCAGGAATTGCGAATGCGGAGGATCGTCGCGATCTGGTCATCCTGCGCAGCCTGGCATCGGCACTCGATCTACTCGCGAGCCCCGCGCTCGCGGATGCTTTCGGTGGCTCGACCAATCAGCACGACTATCGGTGGGGGAGACTGCATCGACTGATATTGAATCATCCCATCGGTGGTCAATTCGATCTCCCCAGCAGCGCGGGTGGCTTTCCGCCGCCGCTCGACGATCTCGCCGGCATTCCCGTGGACGGCGGGTTGTTTACCGTCGACCTCGCGCCGTCCGCGATCGTCCAGCAGGACAGCAGCGATTTCATGTTCGGTGGTGGGCCGGCGCGTCGTTACATCGCGCGTGCGCAGCCGTTTGGTTTCGAGGCAGTGACATCCTTGCCAGGCGGCGAGAGTGGGGCGATCGACAGTCCTTTTCACGCCAATCTGCTGCCGCTGTGGCTCACGAATGACACCGTTCCGTTGCGCCAGGAACTGGTCGACTTGCTGAGCCACGCGCACGACGTGGCCGTGTTCATTCCCGGACCCTGAGCGTTACGGACTATCGTCGGGGAGTTTGTCGAACGTGAAGGGCGGCGACGTCAAGGTTTCGCGCCAGATGGCCGCGATGTCGGCGCCCTTCGCGTACTGCTCGAAAATGCGGTTGAAAATGACCAGTGACAGGTCGCTGGTATTGCGCCCGCGGATGTCGGCGGGCGCGATGCTGCTCTCCGCGACCCACTTGCGGATCATTTCCATGCGTTCGCGATCGATCGGGTTCAGCAGGATCTCGGCCGTCACATTGTGCGGCTGGGTCGCGTTCATTCCAGTGGTTGCAAACAAACGCGGCAAACGCAGCGCGCGCAGGAGCGCCTGCATTTCATCCAGCGTCTTCAGGGTTCGTGCTTCCGCTTCGGCGCCATCGAGCGCCACTCTCACCGCGAAGTGTTCGTCCCACAGGTCGTAGCGGACCGCGATCTCGACCGCTCGCTGTTGCACGGTCTTGGCGCCGCTCGCGAGCGTTACGCGGATCAGGATGCGATTGGTGAGGCCGCTGGTCAGATCCTTGCGCAGCGCCTCCGGCAAGGTCGTCGACTCGACCAGCACACTGAGCTGACCCGCATCCATGCTCGGCGTGAGTTGAGAAGCCCAGCCGGCAGCCGCGTGCAACAGCAGGGCCAGCATAGCCACGCTGCGCGCCATCATCGATTTGTGTCCTCTGTGCCGAGGACATACAGATCGATGAGGCCGAGGGTTTGCGTCTCCAGGCGCAGGCCGAGTTTGATACCGAACTCATGCAGGGCTCTGCCGCCCTGTGCGAAGCCGGCACTGTTGTAACCGGCGTCGATGTACCAGCGGCCGCGTCGGACGAAATCTCCCGTGGCGACGGGTTGGGCATACGAAACACTGACCAACTGACTTTCACTGAACGTCTGGCGATATTCGGGGCTCGGATCGCCGCCGAGCTTCAACGAAACGAAGCCGTCGGCGAGCGCCCAGGTCTTGCGAAACTGGAGATGGAACTCGTTGTCCGGTTCGTCGTCGCCGAAGTTCCAGCCGAAGCCGGTGTGAAAGCTGGAGCCGTGCGTCGGGAAATAGAGATCGTCCTCCGAGTTCCAGCCATACAGCACGTCGATCGCGTGGCGGCTGTGCTCGTCCTTGAACTCGAACGTGCCGTCTCTTTGCCACCGGGCGGACTGCAGGTCGAGTTTGGCGCGGTAGCCATAGCCCAAGGTGAGATAGGAAAAATCCCAGATGCGCCGGCCGAGCGACGCGCCGAGCCGCAGCACGGTCACGGAACCGAAGTTGCCATCGCGGGTGACGATGTCACCGTCGACGTAACTTGCGCCCACGACACCGAAGTAGCGCGTCGAGCCGAACAAGTGAGGGTCCGCGTAGCGCAGTCCGACGTTGTAGGCCTGCTCGCGCGGACCGTTCAGCGGTTGGACCGTGGAGATCGACAGGTCGGCGAGCTTGCCTTCGCCGAACAGGTTCTGATGAGTGAGCCGGCCGGCGGTGA
>JBEVKA010000509.1:0-4403 GCA_040509855.1 Steroidobacter sp. | reverse complement strand
GAGGCCGCCGGTGCGACGGACGATCGGTGGTGTGCCGTACTTGAGGCTGTACATCTGATTCAAACCGCACGGTTCGTATTGCGACGGCATCAAGAACATATCGCTCGCGGCTTCGATGAGATGCGACAGCTCTTCGCTGTAACCTCGATGAAACACCACGCGCTCCGGAAAGCGCCGCTGCAAGTAGGTGAAGAAGTCCTCGTAGCGCGATTCACCGCTGCCGAGCGCGATCAAGCCCATTTCGCGCGTCGACAGGATGTGAGGTAGCGAGTCGAACAGCAGATCGAAACCTTTCTGCACCGTCATGCGCGAGATCACACCCAGCAGCGGCGTGGACTCGCCCACCGACAGGTTCATCCAATCCAGCAATTGTTTCTTGGTGGCGCGCTTGCCCGACAGATCGTCCGGCGTGTAGTGATGTTTCATATAGCGATCGGTGGCCGGATTCCAGTCGCTGTAGTCGACGCCGTTCAGGATGCCTGCCACGCCGTCGGCACGCGCGCGCAGTTGGCCGTCGAGACCGTGGCCGCCCGCGGGCGTGCAGATTTCTTTCGCGTAAGTCGGGCTGACGGTCGTGACTCGATGCGCATGGCGCACGCCTTCGCGCAGCCAGTTGATCCCGCCACCCACCAATGTTTCCCACGACAGCAAGTGACGCACGTCGCTGCCGATGTCATGCGCCGTTTTGGCGTCGAAGATGCCTTGATAGCCGATGTTATGAATCGACAGCACCGACTTGGTGGCGGCAAACAGGCCGTCCCACGCATAGACACTCTTGAGCATCATGGGTATCAGCGCGGTGTGCCAATCATTGCAATGAAGGATGTCGGGCGCGAACTGCATGCGCTGACAGCCGTCGAGCGCCGCTCGTGGTAACACCAGGAAGCGCAGATGCTCGTCGATGCCCGAGGTGTAAATGGACGGGCGGTCGTAGACCTCCGGACAATGCACCAGATACAAAGGTACGGGCGAGTTCGGCAGGCGCGCTTCGAGCAGCGAATACCAGTAACGATGCGCGCCAAGCGCAAGCGGCACGTGACGAGCGTTTTCCAGCGGCGTCGCCTGGCTCGCGACGTTGCCCATACTCGAATACAGCGGCATGAACACGCGCACGTCGTGACCGAGCGCATGCAAGTGCTTGGGCAATACACCGGCGACATCGGCGAGTCCGCCAGTCTTGGCGAGCGGTGTGATCTCGGAGGCGACGAAACAAATCTTTAACGGCATGCGAACGGGTCGTCGTGGGCGGCGCGCGTCAGGCTTGATCGGCTTCGTCGCTGCCGGGGTTCTTGTTGGCCGGGTTCTTGTTGGCTTTGGCCGGAGCATCGCGCGGCGGCGTGAAAGCCGCCAGCAGGGTTTCCTGCATCTTGGCCCAGACCTCCAGGTTCTGGCGCGTCAGCTCGGCGAGCGGGTTCGCGGCCGCCTGCATGGCGTCCTGCTGGCGAACGAACGTCTCGACACTTTTTTCCAGGTAGGAGCTGAAGAATCCCTGCATGGAGTTCCCGTAGAAGCGAATCATGGACTCGAGCAATGCAGTCGAAAGGATGGGGCGGCCGAATTGTTCCTGGTCGGCGATCACCTGCAGCAGCACCAGCCGGGTGATGTCTTCATTGGTCTTGTCTTCGATCACCTTCACGCGCGTGCCGGCGATCACCATGTTGCGGATATCGTCGATGGTGATGTGACGACTTTGCGCGGCGTCGTAGAGGCGCCGGTTCGCGTACTTTTTAATCAGTCGTTCTTCGCTCATTGCTCGGCTCGACGATGAGTTCGCGGCAGCCTGGCTTCGCAGTGGGGCACAATGCCCACTGCCCGCCCGCAGGACGGGACGGGCGGGCTACTGTAGCGATGGTCATTTGGCAGCGCAACACAGTAGCTTTGGGGCTGGGATCGGGGCGGTCAGCAATGGCGGACGAACACAACAGCAGCGATTGGATACAAGCCTGGCTGGCACAGCAGCGCGAGCTGCTCCGGCGCGCCGGCGAAGGCCCGCTGCAATTCGGCCACGAAATGTTCAATGCCTGGCAGAGCGCATGGACCGGCGCGGCCGCGGCGGGCGAGGGGGCAAGCCGACAGTTTGCCGACCTGATGGCTCGCATCCCGACGCTGGGCCTGGCTCGCGAGCAGGCTGAAACCTGGCGCGAGTTGCTGGCGGCGCAAGCTGAATGTCAGCAGCTGGAGCGGGAGCTGCGCGCGATCTGGACCAAGGTTCAGAGCGATGCGCTCGGCATGGTCGAAGCACGGCTGCGCGAACGCCAGCAGTCGCAAGGAATAAACGACTATCGCGAGCTGTACGACCTGTGGGTCGACTGCGGCGAGAAAGTGTTTGCTGAAGTCGCGCACAGCGAGGCCTACGCCAGGCTGCAAGCGCAGGTCGGCAACGCGCTCATTCGCTTGCGCTCCAGGCAGCAGGACGTGATCGAGCGCGGTTTGAAATATTTCGATTTGCCGACGCGCTCGGAGCTCAACACCGTTCACAAACAAATGCGCGAATTGCGTGAGCGGGTCGCGACGCTGGAAGCGCAACTGGCCGAAGCGCGCGACCGGGGGGAGTCATGAGCGAAGACATTCCCAAAGACACTCCAGGCGCGGCGGAGCTGAAAGCCGCAACTGCTGAGTTCATGCGTCGGATGACGAACGGACTGGCCGCGATGGCCAGCATTCGCGACGTGACGATCGGCAGCGTCGCCAAGGACGCGGTGTTCGAGGAAGACAAAGTCACTTTGTATCGTTACCGGCCTTCGGAAGTGGTCGCGCCGGACCTGCGCGTGCGCACGCCACTGCTGATTTGTTACGCGCTGGTGAATCGTCCCTACATGATGGACCTGCAGGTGGATCGTTCGCTGATTCGCGGCCTGGTGCAGCGGGGCGTGGATGTTTATTTGATCGACTGGGGTTATCCCGACGGCGCCGATCGCTATCTCGGGCTCGAAGATTATGTGTTGCGCTACCTGCCTCACTGCGTCGATTTCGTGCGTCGGGCCAGCGGGCACGAGCAAATCAATCTGCTCGGCGTGTGTCAGGGAGGCACCATGAGCCTGTGTTACGCGGCGCTTCATCCACAGCGCTTGAAAAATCTCATCGCCATGGTCACGCCGGTCGATTTCCACACGCCGGAGAATCTGCTCACCAAGTGGGCGAAGGATGTCGATGTCGACGCGCTGGTCGCCACCACCGGCAATGTTTCAGGCGAGATGCTGAATGCGATGTTCGTGAGCCTGATGCCGTTCCGGCTCAACAGTCAGAAGTATGTCGAGCTGCTGGATCAGCTCAACGATCCCAACGCCGGCGCCGCGCCGCTGGAGAATTTCCTGCGCATGGAAAAATGGATCTTCGACAGTCCCGATCAGCCCGGCGAAATGTTTCGCCAGTTCCTGACCTGGTTCGTCAAGGAGAACCGGTTGATGGACGGCTCGGTGACGATCGCCGGCCGCAAGGTGGATCTAAAACAAATCGCGATGCCGTTGCTGAACATCTATGCGCTGCAAGATCATCTGGTGCCGCCTTCGGCGAGCAGGCCGATGCAACAGCTCGTCGGCGCCACCGATTACAGCACGCACGAGTTTCAGGGCGGGCACATCGGCATCTATGTGAGCGGCACGGCGCAGCGACAGATCCCGGATAAAATCGCGGGCTGGTTGCGAGAGCGCGACGGTCGCTAACGAAAATACCGGCGGGCGGCCGCCACGACCAAAGTGCTGTTGACCTGAATCGGAGCCGCGCGCACTCTGCCGACCCGGCGTTTCTCGAGTGACTCATTCCATGATCTACGACAACATTCTCGGCACCATTGGCCGCACTCCCATCGTCAAGATCAACCGTCTCGCGCCTGCGCACGTGACGGTGTATGCGAAGTGCGAGTTCTTCAATCCGATGTCCTCGGTGAAGGATCGCCTGGCGATTGCGATCATCGAAGACGCCGAGCGTCGCGGCACGCTGAAGCCGGGTCAGACGGTGGTCGAAGCGACTTCTGGCAACACTGGCATTGCGCTGGCGATGGTGTGCGCGGCGAAGGGTTATCCGTTCGTGGCCGTGATGGCCGAGACATTCTCGGTCGAGCGTCGCAAGATCATGCGCATGCTCGGCGCGAAAGTAATTCTCACGCCGGCGGCCGAGCGCGGCTCGGGCATGGTGCGCAAGGCGAAGGAGCTGGCGGAAAAACACGGCTGGTTCCTGGCGCGTCAGTTCGACAACCCGGCGAATCCCTCGTATCACCGCAACACCACCGGCCCCGAGATCCTCAGCGACTTCGCTGGCAAGCGGCTCGACTTCTTCGTCACCGGCTGGGGCACGGGCGGCACGCTCACGGGCGCCGGCGAGATGCTCAAGCTTGCGCGACCCGAGACCCGGATCATCGTGAGCGAGCCCGAGGCTGCCGCGCTGCTGTCGGGCAAGCCGTTCGC
>JBEVKA010000508.1:0-3569 GCA_040509855.1 Steroidobacter sp. | reverse complement strand
GGGAGCGTATACGCTCCCGGCGCGTTGAGGCACGAGAGCATTGTAACGGCGGCACAGCCGTTGCAGCCAATGCCCGCCGCGACGCCCGCGATCGAACTGATCTAAACAGTGGATTGTCGGAATAAGTAGTAGGTAGGTACGTTTACCGGGTTGTATCGGCCATGTTTCGTGGCTATTCCCCCGTCTGGTCATTCGATGGCCCGACGGTCTCGCGAGCAGGCGCGCTCGCCTGACAGCCCGGCTTCGTCAGTCAGCGATTGAGGAGTAGCAGCTAATGGCTCATTCGAATGTATTGCAGCGTTGGGGGCGGGCCTTCGTGCTCGCGTGTATGTTCGCCGGCGGCATGAGTATCGCGACCACCGCTTCCGCTGCGCGCACCGTCCGTTCGCTGCCGTTCACCGAGAATTTCAACTCCAACAACTATAGCGACCTGGTGTGGATCACCCAGGGCGCGACCCACACGTGGATGAGCAGCGCCGGCTTCAACGGCAGCGGCGCGGCCAAGTTCACCGGCCCGAACGCCGAAGGCTACGCAGCCCTCGGTCAATTCATCTTCGGTTTGACGAGCACCCCAGCGCAGCTCAACGCGCGCTTCCTGATCTGGCACGGTCGTCTGTGGCATGAGCTGGGCGCCGGCGGCAAGCTGGTCATCTTCAATCGCAGCGGCAATCGCGGCCGCCCGATGGTGATCGCCACCGACTTCACCAGCGGCAATTGGGAAAGCTGGGGCGCGTGCGATGGCACGGTCTGTCGTTTCGAAGGTGGCGACTATTGGCCGAACGGCCAGGAGCGGCTGAAGCTCGGCAACCAGACTCTCGGCGGCGGCCGTCGTTCGAACGAGTGGATCAGCGTCGAATTCGATGCCAACACCAGCAGCGGCATGATCCGCCTGTACATCGACACGCAGGATGGCCAGATGTCGGGTCTGTACATCGAGCGTCCCATGGACGACTCCGGCCCGGGCGGCACCTGGAGCATGATCGACATCATCGGCGGCTACATGAACTGGGGTAACGTCCGCGCCGATCCCGAAAACTATTTCATGATCGATGAGCTGGTGATCGACGACTCGCGCATCGGTCCGCCAGCGGGTTTCCGTTCGGGCACCACGGTGCGTCCCAACCCGCCGTCGTCGCTGACGGTGCAGTAATGGCGTCGGTGACGAAGGCATGGTGGGCTGTCGCGCTCATGACGGGCGCGGCATTCGCGACGCAGCCGGCAATGAGTGCCGCGCGGCTGCCGTTCGTTAGCAGTTTCGAGAATGGTTCGTTCGGCGAGTGGAATGGCGGCCTGGACGCGTCCATGTCGGTCAACGCGAGCACCGCGTCCGACGGCCGTTATTCCGCGCAGTCGGTGATGACGCCGGGTTCGTCCACGGACAACTACAAAGAGTTCGTGTTCGGGGATCACCCGCGCGTCGGTGGCGCTGCCGTCGACGCCAACAATGGTTTGTGGCTGACGTTCGATACGCGCTTCGACACGGGCTTCCGGTTCGCGACCGGCGCGGTCGCGCACAAGGTCGCGATCATCAATTGGGAAAATTCCAGTTCGCTGCGTCGTTACCAGATCATCATCAATATCTGGACGGTGCCGGGTTCGGCGCAGGGCGAGTACTTCGTCGACCATTTGAAATGGAACGAAGATCGCAGCTTCAATCGCACCATGCCGTACGTCGGGCAGAACCTCGGCGAAAAGGTCAAGCTGCGCTACGGGCAGTGGGACAAGCTCAAGCTGTACGTCAAGAACAATACGCTGGGTCGTAACGACGGCATCATTCGGTTGTGGGTCAACGGCGTGCTGAAGGCTGAGCACACGAACGTAGCTCTGCGCGAGAACGTCGCCGTCAACGCCAACAAGCTCATCATGTCCAACTACGTCGTGGAGAACACGGCGTCGGGCACGCAGCGCTGGGACAACTGGCGCCTGTCCGAGACCGATCCCGACGCGGACGCCGCCGTGCGGCCGAATCCGCCGGTGCTCAACAGCGTCCAGTAGGGCGCTCCAACGTCGAAACCGCTGACAATCCGGCGTCACGCACGGGGCATCAGGGCGTGACGCCGGTCGTTTGTCTTCGGTAGGCTGGGCGGATGCTGAGCAAATTTTCCGCCCGCGCCTCCGCCATCCTGGGCTTCCTCAACCGCACCGACGGGTCGTTGCGAAGCAAGATCGTGCGCTCGGGTTTCTGGCAGGCGCTCGCCACCATCGGTGTGAACGGCCTGACCTTCGCCAAGTCCGCCATCCTCGCGCGTCTGCTGGCTCCTGAAGCTTTCGGCTTGATGAGCCTGGCGTTGATGACGATTCGTGGCGCGCAACTCATCACCGAAACCGGCTTCGGTAACGCTCTCGTGCAACGTCAGGGCGAATTCGCCTCGGCCAAGGACACAGCGTTCACTCTGTTGGCCATGCGCGGTGTGCTGCTCACCGTGCTCATGGTGCCGATCGCGTTCGGCATGGCTGCGTTCTATGACAAGCCCGAACTGGTGGCGCTGATCTGCGTTCTCGGCGTGAGCTTCGTGTTCTCCGGCGTGGGCAACATCAACCTGATGTGGGCCATCCGCGAGCTGGATTTCAAGAAGGTCGCGATCATCGAGAACGTGGTCGCGATCGTGTCCTTCATCATCGCCGTGGTGATCGCGTGGTGGATGCGCTCGGTGTGGGCGCTGGTGGCGAGCTTCGTCGCCGCCGCGATCATCAAGACCGCCATGTCCTACATGATTATTCCCGGCCGGCCGAAGTTTCATCTCGACCGCAAGGTGGCGATGGAACTGCTCCACTACGGCAAGTTCATCACCGCCTCGACCATCCTGATGTTCATCGCCTCGGAAGCGGGTGGCGCGGTGATCGGCAAGATGCTGGACGTGACTCAGCTCGGTCACTACTCGGTGGCGTTTCTGCTCGCGAATTTCCCGCCGACGCACGTGGCGTTCGTGCTGTCGAACATCATGTTCCCGGCGTACAGCAAGATTCAGAACGATCTGCCGATGCTGCGCAAGACGTTCGCGCAGGTCACCGATGTGATTTCCTCGCTGGTGATGCCGGTGATGGCGGGCATGGCTGCCGCGGCGGACACGATGATTTATGCGTTCTACGGCGCGGGTTGGCACGACGCCGTCGCACCGTTCCGGATCCGTTGTCTCGTCGGCGCGCTGCATGCGATCGTGACCGTGAACGGCTACATGTTCAACGGCATCGGCCGGCCGGACATCGGTTTCCGTATCGCCGTGATCCGCGTGGTGAGCATCCTCATCATCATCGTGCCCGCGATCAAGCTGTGGGGCACGGTCGGCGCCGCGACGGCGATGAGCTTCGTGATGTTCACCAACCTGCTGTACGGGTTGTATCAAGTCACCAAGGTGATGGGCGCGGGCAAGATCGAGGTGCTGCGTCCGTTGCTGCCGGCGACGATCAAGTCCATCGTCGCGGCCGCCGCGATCTGGCTGGCGGATCAGTTCCTGCCGGACAGCAAGATCAAGATCGTGTGGCTGATCCTGGCCGGCGCCGTGGTCTACATCCCGATGAACGTCGGGATGATTAAGGCAGTACTGAAGCTCAAAAAATGATTCGCTGGC
>JBEVKA010000507.1:0-3198 GCA_040509855.1 Steroidobacter sp. | reverse complement strand
TAGTTGCTGGCGCCTTCATTGCCGAACTCGTTGTAATAAATCTTGGGGTTGCCGTGTCCCAGATTGGTGAAATACGACGCGACGTCAGGCATGGCGCGCAGCTTGTCTTCGACGAAGTGTAACGCGCGATCCGTCTCCGCCAGGCTGCTGCCGTCCGGCGTCTCGACGGTGACCAGAAAGTTCGGTGTGTCCGCCTTGGGGAACAGACTGAAGCCGATTACCGCGCCGACGCCGACCATGACGACGATGCAGGCGACCAGCGATCCCCACACCGTCAGCTTCGGCTTGGCCAATGCTCGATGCAGCAGCGGCTGATAGAACCGATGAATGCCGTGCTGGATCGCCTGCAGCATACGATTGCCGTGCGGATCCTCATGTTTGCCGAGCATGCGGCTGGCGAGGAACGGAATGATGGTCAGCGCCACCAGCAATGAAGCGATCACAGTCGAGAGCACCGCGGTCGGCAACACTCGAATGAACTTGCCGGACGGGCCCGACAGCAGCATCAGCGGCAGGAACGCGAAAATGATGGTGGCGGTACAGCCGAGAATCGCGAAGAAAATCTGACGTGTTGCCAGAATCGCAGCTTGCGTGCGCGAGTAACCTTCCCGCAGGAAGCGAGCGATGTTCTCCACCACGACGATCGAGTCGTCGACCAGCAAGCCGAGCGCGACGACGAAGCCCGCGATGGAAATCTGGTTGAGCGAATAGCCGAGCAGGTGCAACGTCGACACGCCGATGGCGAGCGACAGCGGGATGGAAATCATCACCACGCCCGCCGCTCGCAGCCCGAGTGGCAGCAGCGTGATGGCCACCAATGCGATGGCGATGCCGAAGTCGGTGGTGAGCCGGTTCAAGCGCGTGGCGACGTTCTCCGACTGGTCGAAACCCAGCTCCAGTTTGACGCGCTTGGGCAACTGTTCTTTGTATTTGTTCGCCGCTTCGATGACGCGCTCACGCACTTCGAAAATGTTGTAGCCGTCCTTCTGATTCGCGGTGACGAACACGGCGCGCTGACCGTTGAAGCGGCCGAGATAGGTGTGCTCCTGCGTATCCCAATTCACTTCCGCGATGTCGCGGATCCGCACGGTGCGACCATCCACTGCGGCGACGACGGTGTCACGTACTTCGTCGAGCGATTCATAACTTCCCGACGTCTTGACGCTGAAGCTGCGGCTGCCGACATCGATCGCGCCGCCGGGCACGGTCGTGTTCTCACTTTGCAGCGCCTCGATCACTCTGTTCGGAGCGAGCTTCAATTCCGCCATGCGCGGCAGGTCGAGAGCGACGCGTAGTTCGCGAGCCGGAAAGGCCCATGTTTCCGATGTGCGCACACCGTCGACCGCTTTGATGATGTCTTTGAGATCGCGCGCGTGATCCTCCAACTCGCGATACGGAGCGTCCTCGGACACCAGCGCGAACTGCACGATGTTCACCAAGCCGGGATTGCTCTTCTTGATTTCGAGCCGTGCCAGCTCCGATGGCAGCGTCGGACGCAGCGCGTTGATCTCACGCACGACTTCGTCGTATTTCTCCTCCGCGTCGACGGTGCTGTAGAACTCCACCAGCAGCGTCGCCAGGCCGTCGTTGCTGAACGATTCGATCTTTTTTACGTCGTCGAGCTCGCTGAGCCGGTCCTCGATCGGTTTGACGACCAAACGTTCCACATCGCGCGGCTCGGCGCCGGGATAGGCGACGATCACCTGATAGATCGCGATCGGAAAGTAAGGATCTTCCTGGCGCGGGATGCTCGAATAGGAGGAGATGCCGAGCGCCACCAGCATCGCGAACGCCACCAGCGTGAACTGATAGCGCTTGATGGGAAATTCCAGGAAGCTCATGGCGCGACTCCCTTCACGGCGACCGGCTCGGCGATCGCCACTTCTTCACCGTCTTCGAGATATTGAGCACCGTCGGTGATGACCTGCTCGCCGGCCTGCAAGCCGTCGACCAGCGCCACGCGGTCGCCTTCGATGAAGGCTACTTCCACTTCACGCCGGCGCGCGTGTTTCTGATCGAGCACGAACACCTGCGCCTTGCGGCCGTTGCCCTCGACGATGGCGCCGATGGGAACGTAAACCCGTTCGCCGACTTTGGCGGTCGATGGAATGATGGTGAGCTTGGCGACCAGGCCACTCTTCAACGGCAGCTCGCCCGGATCCACCGCGACTTCAATGCCGAACATGCCGCTATTGGTGTCAGCGGCGCCGGATACTTCTGTAACGCGACCTTGTAACGTCTGGCCGGGCAGGGCATCCAAACGAATCTGCGCCTGGTCGCCGAGCTTCACCTGCACGATCTCGCGATCGGCCAGGCCCGTGCGCACCACGAAACCTTTGTCCTGGGCGCCGAGCACCAGAATCGGCGAGCCTGCTTGCACCAGTTCGCGCTCTTCGGCGAGCCGGCGTAGCACTGTGCCGTCGTGAGGTGCAACGATGGTGGCGTAGCTCCAGTTGAACTTCGCGGAGTTCAGTGCCGCGTCGGTCATCGCCGTCTGAGTGCGCAGATCCTGCAGCTGTTCGAGACTGATGACCTTGTCAGCATACAAACGTTCGCCACGTTCCAGGTCGCGCCGTGCCTTTTCATGCGACTGCCGGGCCTGTTCCACTTGAGCGTTGATTTCGGCCTGTTCGATCTCGGCGAGCTTCTGTCCCTTGCGAACGCGATCGCCTGCGTTCACGGACAATTGTTTGATTACGCCAGTGACCTTGAACGACAGGCGGATTTCATCCTCGTTCGCTAGCAGGCCGTTGGTGCGAATCGACGGAGCCGACGGACCGATCACTGCCGCGACCACGCGCACGGGTGCGAGTTCGACGGTTTCTTCCTGGCCGGCGGATTTGCCGCAAGCGGCGATGCCGAGCAGCGAGGCGGACAGCAGCAGTGGCGATAAAACATGTGATAGGCGCGGCATGGTCAAACTCCCGGATCGAGCGGGATCTCTCCCGTCGAGGTCGCGTATTCCAGCTCGGCGCGGCGCGCGAGCACGTTGAAGCGGGTGACGTTGTGATTGAGTTCAGCACCGGTAAGCGCGCTGCGCGCATCGATGAATTCAACCTGGCTGATGACGCCCTCGTCGCGTTTGCGACTGGCGATGCGAAAGGCCGCGCGGGCCGCATCGACGCGAGCCGCCGCGGTTGCGAGTGAATCGCGTGCCGTCGTCAGGCGGTCGTAGGATTGCTGAACTTCGAGGCGGAT
>JBEVKA010000506.1:0-6945 GCA_040509855.1 Steroidobacter sp. | reverse complement strand
CGTCTCAGATCCGGTCGAGACGATCCGTTTCCTCGAGCTGGTCGGGCTGCGCGAGGTCCGCCGCTTCGACAATGAACAAGGGCGTTTCACGCTGGTATTCCTGGCGGCGCCCGGGGACGAGCAGGCGCAAGTGGAACTGACGTACAACTGGGATCCGGAACAATACGGAATCGGGCGCGCCTTCGGTCATCTCGCCTACGAAGTCGACGACATCTACGCCACCTGCCAGCGGCTGCTCGACCATGGCGTGACCATCAACCGTCCGCCCCGCGACGGCCGCATGGCATTCGTGCGATCGCCGGACAACATCTCGGTGGAATTGCTGCAAAAGGGCGGCTCGCAGCCGCCGCGCGAGCCCTGGAAGTCGGCGCCCAACGTCGGACAGTGGTAGGGGTTTTTTAAACTCGGGATCGGGCATCCTGCCACGACCCTCGTGTCGCGTCGGAAAAAACGTGGTTTTTTCCTCGCGACCGCCGCCTGCCGCGGCGGGGTACTTCCCTGTACCCAGGTCGTGCCCCCGTCGAGTTTGGTAGTATCCACCTCCTTGCCTGAAGGAGTAACTCATGTCGGCCCCTATCATTACCGCCGAGCGCGAAGACAAGCAGCCCGAAAAAGTCGAGCGTCCCGAGACGCTGGCGGAGCAGCTGGCGTTCAAGTCGCGTTTCGTGCTGGTGTTCGGCGAGATCAATCACACCGGCGCGCGCACTGTGTGCGAAAGGTTGATCGCGTTGTCGCAGCAATCGGATGCACCGATCCGCGTGTTGATTTCGTCGCCGGGTGGCCACGTCGAATCGGGCGACGCCATTCACGACATGATTCGTTTCATCAATGCACCGGTGGTCACCATCGGCACCGGCTGGGTGGCGAGCGCGGGCACGCATATTTTCCTGGCGGCGGAGAAGCAGAACCGCGTGTGTCTTCCCAACACGCGCTTCATGATTCATCAGCCGGCCGGCGGCGCGGGTGGCCCGGCTTCGGACATCGCGATTCAGGCCAAGGAAATCCTGCGTACTCGCGAGCGCATCGCGCGCACCACCGCGAAGCAGACCGGCCGTCCGTTCGAAAAAGTGATCGTCGACATGGAGCGCGATTTCTGGCTGAGCGCGAACGAAGCGATCGATTACGGCATCGTGTCGCGCGTGGTCGAGTCTTACAAGGATTTGATCTGATCGCCTAGTTGTTACCTCGGGGCGACAACGGTCAGCTGCTGGCGTTCGCATCGACGATGCTCGCCAGCACCTGCCCGCGCAGCCAGCGCGAGGCGGGATCTTCATCGACGTTGGCGTGCCAATATAAATACGATTCCAGCGGCGGCGCCTCCAGCGGAAACGGCAGCACCTGATTGTCGCTCTGGCGATTGACGAAGCGCGCCTGGCCTCGCGTCAATGTCAGCAGCAGATCGGACCGGCTCACGACTTCGCCGGCGGCAGCATGATGCTGGCACCGCAGTTTGATGTGACGTGAGAGCCCGAGTTTGGCGAGCACGCTGTCTTCGTAACCACCGCCGCGACGGCGGCCCGTCACCAGAATGTGTGACGCCGCCATGTAAGCGTCGATATCCAACTTTCCCTGAACCGCGGGATGATCGGCTCGCGCCAACACGACCAGCGGTTCTCCACCGACGCGTTCACGACGTACGTCGTTCGACAGCGACAGCGATACGTCTAGCGCCAGGTCGATTTCACCGCTCTGCAGATCCTCTTCCAGATCGCGCCGATCGATTCGCACCGACGCGATGCTCACATGCGCGGCCTCGCGAGCAACGCGGGTCATCAGCGTCGGCAGGAATGTGAGTTCATGCGACTCGCGTGCCGCCAGCGTGAAACATCGCTGCGCCGAGCCCGGCTCGAACTGGCCGACGCGTTGGAGCATCTGTTCCAGTGTGCCGAGCGAGCTGCCGATGCTGTCGGCGAGCGAACGCGCCAGCGGCGTCGGAATCATTTCGTGGCCGCGCCGTTCGAACAGCGGATCGTTCAGCAGTTCACGCAAGCGTCCCAGTGCATGGCTGACCGCCGGCTGCGACAGATGCAGGCGCCGGCTGGCCGGCGTGATGCCACCTTCGCGATAGATGGCGTCGAACACGGTGAACAGGTTGAGGTCGAACCTGGATAGCTGCATGAGCGCCTCTCGGGCTATTGTTCGCGCGGCGATGACTATTCACGGCGCCGATCGGGGTCCATGCGCACAATGCATTGGCTTCGCCGGGCGCGGGATTGCAATTTAGCGCTTCGAGTCCGTAGCTGGGTATCACTTTGCCGGGGGAATCATGGATTTCGACTACAGCCCGCGCGTGCGCGAACTGCAGGGCCGCCTGCTGAAATTCTTCGAGCAGCACATCTATCCGAGCGAGAAAGTGTACGAGGCCGAAGTGGCGGAGAACCGCCGCCAGGGCAACGCATTCGTGGCTACCCGGATCATCGACGAATTGAAGGATGAGGCGCGGGCCGCCGGCCTGTGGAATCTGTTCCTGCCGCATTCGCCGCGCGCGCCGGAGGGATTGTCCAACCTGGAATACGCGCCGCTGTGCGAAATCATGGGCCGTGTGCCGTGGGCGCCCGAGGTGTTCAACTGCTCGGCGCCGGATACCGGCAACATGGAAACGGTCGAGCGTTATGGCACCGAAGCTCACAAGGACCAATGGCTCGAGTCGCTGCTGGCCGGCGCAATCCGTTCGGCGTTCCTGATGACCGAGCCGGCGGTGGCCTCCTCGGACGCGACCAACATCGAATGCAGCATTCGCCGCGAGGGCGATGAGTACGTCATCAATGGCCGCAAGTGGTGGTCGAGCGGCGCCAACGATCCGCGCTGCAAGTTGTATATCGTGATGGGCAAGACCAACCCGGAGGCGCATCGCCATCAGCAGCAGTCGATGGTCCTGGTGCCGGCGGACGCCAAGGGTGTGAAGGTGCTGCGTCATCTGCCGGTGTTCGGCTATGACGACGCGCCTCATGGGCACGCCGAGGTCGAGTTGACCAACGTGCGCGTGCCGGCGTCGAACATTCTGCTCGGCGAGGGGCGAGGGTTCGAAATCGCGCAAGGGCGCTTGGGGCCCGGGCGCATTCATCACTGCATGCGATCGATCGGCGTCGCGGAGCGAGCGCTGGAGCTCATGTGCAAGCGGCTCAGCTCGCGAGTAGCGTTCGGCAAGCCGGTCGCCACGCAGTCGGTGTGGCACGAGCGCATCGCCGACGCACGTTGCATGATCGATCAGGCGCGCCTGCTGGTGCTGCGAGCGGCGTACATGATGGACACGGTGGGCAACAAGGTCGCGAAGCAGGAGATCGCGCTCATCAAGGTGGTCGTGCCGACCATGACGCTGCAGGTGTTGGACTGGGCGATCCAGGCGCATGGCGCGGCCGGCGTTTCCGGAGACTTTCCGCTCGCGCGTCTGTGGGCCAGCCAGCGCACGCTGCGGTTGGCGGACGGGCCGGACGAAGTGCATCGAAACGCGATCGCGAAGCTGGAGCTGGCGAGGTACGCCGGAACGGGCGAGCACGTCGACATGCCCGTTACGCGCGGCAGCTGATTCAGCCAGCGCTGCAACCTTGCGAGGCGCTGGCGCATCTCAAGCTACGAAGGTTCCCGGTCTGGTGGCCGAGGCTGCGTAAGGAGAGGGCGATGTCATTCGTGCTGGTCGTGCTCGCTTGGTGTGTGCTGTTCGTGGTGGCGTGGCCGCTGGCGATAATGGCGATCCTGCTGCTGCCTCTGCTGTGGCTGCTGTCGATTCCATTCCGGATCGTCGGCGTGCTGATCGAAGCGCTGCTGGCTTTCATCAAGGCGATCTTCTTTTTGCCAGCCCGCATCCTGGGGCATCGCGGCTAAGGTTCAGTGGCTTGCGGCGGCGAGGAGTTTGCGTCGAACGACGGTTTCGAGCACTCTTACTTTGTAGACATTCTTCGCCAGCGGCGTCGCGCCACTGACAGCGGCGCGTGCCGCCTCGGCGGCCGTGCTCTCATTCAACTCTCGACCAACCAACATTCGTTCGCTCTCGGTCGCACGGCGAGGCGTGGGGGCGACCCAGCCCATGACGATGCGAGCTTCGGCGATCACATTGCCGTCCATTCGTAACAGGACGGCGACGTCGCAGGTTGGCCAGTCGTAGCTGTCTCGCTCAGTTTGCTTGTGATATGCAACGCGCGCATTCGGCGGCGGCGCGGGCACGGAGATGTGCGTCAGCACTTCTCCATCAGCGATAACCGTGTCTCGATCGCGCGTCATCGACGGCGGCAGCAAAAACTCAGCGAGCGGCACAAAGCGAGAGGATCCGCCGGCGAGTGTGAGATGCACGCTTGCGTCGTAAGCAACTAATGCCGTCGCAGGCGTCGATGCGTGCACCATCGCTGTCTGTCGGTTATCGAAGATTGCGTGATACTGATGCTCGCTATGATCGGCTTGCGAGATCTTGTGGAAGTGCTCGTTGCGAAAGTACCAGCAGCGCGGTCGTTGCAAGAGGTTGCCACCGAGGGTGGCCGCATTTCTGACTTGCGGAGTCGCTGCGTGCTGGGCCGCTTCGGCGAGCGCGCGATAGTGTTTCGAGATCGAAGGATCGCGTGCGATCTCGGCCAATGTGACCAACGCGCCGAGTCGCATGCCGCGATCGTCGACATGGACGCCGCCCAGCGAAGTGATGGAGCGGAGATTCACGACGCGCGCCGGCTGCACGATGCCTTCCTTCATCAGATCGAGCAGATCCATGCCGCCGGCCTTGGCGACCACGGGTTTGTCACGGGTCGTGGCAGCTAGAAGAGCCGCCGCCTCTTCAACGGACCTGGCTTCAACCCATTCGAAACTCTGCATGGTCTCAGTCCCCGTGCAGCGCCGCCAGCACGGTGGCGGGCGTCATTGGCAGCGTATAAACGCGCCGGCCGGTGGCGTTGTAAACGGCGTTCGCGACAGCAGCCGCAGTCGCGACGTTCGCCGGCTCGGCAACGCCGCGAGCATCGGTGGATGATTGCCGACCGAGCTGCTCGATGATGTGACATTCGATGAGGGGCGTCTCGCGGGCACCGACGATTTTGTATTGGTCGATGTTTGCATTGAGCTGCACGCCGGTCGCGCCGTCGAGGCGACGATCTTCGTACAAGGCATAGCTCACGCCCTGGATGACGCCGCCAATGATCTGGCTCTCGACCAGTTTCGGATTGATGGGGCGTCCGCAGTCGTGCACGGCCAGCATGCGCTCGACTTTCAACACGCCGGTTTCCGTATCGACGACCACCTCCGCGAACTGCACGCCGCCGATGGCATGTGGGCTGATGAACAAATCGCCAGCTTTACGAGCATAGCCGCAGTAGTCATCTTGGCGATCCGCGCGATGTAGGAGCGTATCAACGCCGGCCCGCCGCAAAGCATCCGCGAAGCTCAACGATTTCTCACGGCTGCGAACGTGACCGTCACGGAATGTGATGCGCTCCGGCGTCGTATCGAGCAGCGGAGCAACCCGAGCCGCAATATCACGAGCAGCGGCATGAGCAGCGTTCCGAGCCGCCGGCGTTAAAGAACTCGTGACGCGGCTGCCACCCGACGGCGGACCGGGTGGATATCGTGTATCACCGATGTGAATGTTTATATCTTCAGCCCGCAGTCCGAGTTCTTCTGCAACCACTTGCGCAAACACGGTGCGTGTTCCCGTGCCGATATCCTGTGTGCCGCAAAACGCATCGACGCGCCCATCGCCGCTGATGCGTACTTCGCACGTCGTGTATCGATTGACGATGTAAGGCCACATCGACTGCGCCATGCCCATGCCGCGCTTGATTGGGCCGCGGTCACTTCCAGCGGGCCGTCGTCGCGACCAACCAAACTTCTTCGCACCGATGCGGCGCTCGGCGGCGCGGGCACGAACATCGTCGGCGTCGCGAGTATCGATCTTGTCGCGCAGCGTGAGCGGGTCCATGTTCAAGGATTCGGCGAGCGCATCGAGCGCCTGTTCCAACGCGAAGATTCCTTGAGTCTGCCCGGGACCGCGAAGCGCGGTGGCGGGGCCGCCGTTGGTGAACACATCGAAATGTTCGATGCTCACATCCGCGCAGGGATACATCGAGTGATGACACGACCCAACGCCCGCGCCTGCCGCGACACCGCCGCTGCCGAAGCTTTGCAGCTGTACCGCTGTGAGCGAACCATCGCGTTTCGCGCCGATCTTCAATCGCTGCAGACTGCTCGGACGATTGCCGACGGAAACATGTTCCTCACGCCGGTCCAGCACCATGCGCACGGGCGCGCTGGCCTTGCGGGACAAATGAATCGCCAGCGTGCCGTAGTTGCCGATGCCGTACTTGGCGCCGAAGCCGCCGCCGGTGAAGTCGCTGATGACCCGGATCTTGTCCTTGGCCAACTCGAAGACTTCGGCGGCTTCGTCCCGCACGCTGATGACGTGCTGAGTGGATGAGTACAGGGTCAGCTCATCGTCGCGCCAGTCGGCGACCAGCGCGTGAGTTTCCATGGGCACGTGAGTTTGTACTTGCGTGCGATATTCACCCTCGACGATGACGTCGGCTTGCGCGAAGCCGCGTTCGATTGCGCCTTTGGTGCCGGTTGTGTTGGGCCCGCGCAGGTTGCCTCGTTGAGGCAGACCTTTCGGCGCGCCACCACCACCGGCCGATGCTGCTTGTTCGGTCGGGCCGGGGTACACGACGGGCGCATCGTCGCGGATCGCGTCTTCGAGCTCGGTGACATGCGGCAGCGGTTCGTATTCGATATGAATCAATTTCAGCGCAGCTTCGGCGGCTCGCGCGCTGGTGGCAGCGACGGCGGCGAGCGGCTGGCCAGTAAAACGAACGATGGGATAGCGCTCATTCGCTTCGGGGCCCGGATCGCGCAGCTGTGCGACCAGCAACATTTTTTCGAGCACGTGCACGGCGCGTACGCCCGGATGAGTTGCAGCTCGCGATGTATCTATCGATTTGATTCGCGCGTGCGGCACGGTGCTGTTGAGCGTACGTG
>JBEVKA010000505.1:0-6617 GCA_040509855.1 Steroidobacter sp. | reverse complement strand
GACTCGAGCATCTCCAGCGGGATGACGCTGATCGTCAGCGGCGTGTCGAGCTGGCGCGCGCCACGAAAGCTGCCAGCCTGAACCAGATCGGCGCCGAAGCTGTTGCGGCGATCGGCGGTGACCACGATCTCCTCGAGCGTCGGTGAGCTGGAAGCTGAATTCGCCGCGGATTCCTGGGCTGATTCCTGAGCCTGGGCGGTGACGGAAACCGTGGTAATGAGCGCCGCCAGCGCGGTGGCCGCCCGATCGAAACGAGCTCGTGCAGTCGTCATCTGATACTCCCCATGTTTTTAGCGACTCTTTGAGCCGGACGATGACCCGGAATACTGTCACCGAGCTGTCAACGGGGGCGAGGAGAGAGCTCGGCCCATAGCGACGCTCAATCGGCGGGCTGAGCTGTCATAGGCTAGAATTTCGCTATCGTGAGTCACGACAGTCCGTCAAATATGCATCAGTGGCCGCGTCGGCGAATCCTGCAGGCGATGGCCGGTGCGGCTGTGCCCGCAGGTTTGTGGTCCTGCTCGGGTCAGGAGCAGTCGGAGGCGCTGGTGGTCGGCGGACTGCCGGTGACCTGCAATCTGACTCTGCCCGTGGCCTGTGAGTCGCGCACCAGGCTCAACACTCAGGCGGGCGCTTCGCAGTTCGCTTACACCTTCAGCAAGTACAGCGGCTGGCCGGAGATCAAGGAATCGCTGATGGCCGGGCGCATTCAGGCGGCTTACATGCTCGCGCCGCTGGTCATGGATCTGGCTCACAAGGGCGTGCCGGTGAAGATCGTGTCGCTCGGGCATCGCTCGGGCGCGGTCATCATGGTGCGCACCGACTCGCCGTATCAGCAGTTCCGCCAGCTCAAGGGCAAGCGCGTGGCGATTCCGAGCCGGTTCGCCGTCGACTTCCTGTTCCTGAGAAAAATGCTGGCGCAGGAGTCGATGACGCCCGCCGATCTGGAGATCGTCGAGATGCCGCCGCCCGACATGCCGGCCGCGTTGTATGCGAACGCCGTTGATGCCTACTGCACGGGCGAGCCCTTTGGAGCAGCCGCGCAGCGTGCCGGCTATGCGCGGCCCTTGCGTATGACTCGCGATGAATGGCGCAACTATATTTGTTGTGTGCTCACCGTGCGCGAGGAGCTGATCCAGGCCAATCGCCCGCTGGTGCAGGACTTGGTCAACATGGTGCTCGGCGCTGGTGTATGGCTGGATCAACAGCAGGCGAATCGTGACAAGGCCGTGGCGATCGCCGCCAGCCGCCAGTATTTCAACCAGGATCCGAACATCATCAAGTTCGTGATGGAGAATCCGACCGATCGCGTGACCTACGGCGATCTGCGCATGATCCGCGAGGAATTCGAAGAGCTGATGCAGCTGTCCATGCAGGCGGGCACGATCAAGCAGCCGGTGCCTTACGAAACATACATGGACGATAGCTTTGCCAAAGCTGCGCAGGCCACGCCCGTCAATGTTTGATCTCAGTGCGAATATGAAACGTCGGTTGTCCGCAATGTTCGCATTGCTGATCGGCGCGGCGGCGCTGGCAGCCGATCAGCCCGCGCTCAAGGCCGGCGTGTTCGAGCCACCAGCCGAAGCTCCCGCGATTTCCTTGCAGGCCTCCATGGGCGGCGAAGCCGCCCTGAGAAATTATCGCGGCAAGGTGGTGCTGCTGGGTTTCGGTTTCACGACTTGCCCCGAGGTTTGCCCGACTACGCTCGGCGTGCTCGCTCAGGCTCGCAAGCGACTCGGTGCTCAGGCGGATCAAGTGCAAGTGTTGTATGTGACTGTCGATCCGGAACGCGACAATCCCGAGCGCATGAAAGCTTATCTGCGCGGATTCGATCCGGCGTTCGTCGGTCTCACAGGCGCGCCGGACCAACTCGCCGCCGTCCGTGCGAAATATGGAGTCACCGCCGAACGCAAGACTGTTGGCAACAGCTATTCGGTCGCGCACTCGTCATCCGTTTATTTGATCGATCGAAAAGGGCTGCTGCGGGCCATGATGCCGTATGGACGGACGCCGGATGACTATGTGCACGACGTTCGTGTGTTGCTGAGTGAATGAACTGGCGTGGCCGCGCATGGCTGTTGATTCCCGTGATCGCAGCGGTAGGCGTGTTGGGTTGGGCCGCGTTCACGCCGGTGCGGGTCGAGGGCCGCGAGAAAGTATTTGCGATTCCGGAGGGCACCTGGGCGCGCCGCAGGGCGGGGGACAATATCGATATTCTTCCTCCGCACATTCGCCTGACGCTGGGCCTCGACGACGTGCTGCTGCTGAAGAACCGCGACTCCGTGCCGCAGACCTTCGGGCCGGCGCTGTTGATGCCGGGCCAGAATTTTCGTCTGCCGTTCGAAGTCGCCTCCGAATATCAGTTTGCGTGCACGGCGCATAGCAGCGGCCAGATGACAGTCATCGTCGATCCATTTCCGGCCTCGCCGTTCGCACGCGTGAAGTGGCGCGTCACCCGCCTGGTAGATTCGATTCGCTATCGCTATCCCAATACAACGACATGAATAGGATTCGCCAGGTACTTCCCGGAGTCATCGTCATCGCGCTGCTGATCGCGGCATGGTGGGCGATCGTGACGTCGACGCGCAGCGTGATCTTTCCAACGCCGTGGCAGGTGGTCACTGGCATCGTCGAGCTGGTTCGCGACGGCACCTTGTGGGATCACATCGGCGCTTCGCTCATGCGCGTGGGCGCGGGTTTCCTGCTGGCGGTGATCGTCGCCGTGCCGCTGGGTTTGTGGATGGGCTGGATGCGAGGCGCCTACGACACGCTCAATCCGATTTTCCAGATCCTGCGGCCGATCTCGCCGATCGCCTGGATTCCGATCGCCATCCTGTGGTTCGGCGTCGGCAACGCTTCGCCGATTTATTTGATCTTCATCTCCTCGGTGTTTCCCATGATCGTGCAGACCACCGCGGGCGTGCACACCATCGAAAAGCGGTATTTGCGGGCGGCGGAAAACTTCGACGTTTCCCGATTCACGCTGTTCACGCAGGTGGTGATTCCGGCGGTGCTGCCGCAGATCATCGTCGGTATGCGCATCGGCCTGGGCGTGGCGTGGCTGGTGGTCGTCGCCGCGGAAATGATCGCGCTCCGCTCGGGGCTCGGTTATCTCATCATGGACTCGCGCAATGCCGGCAATCGTTATGACCTGGTGATCGCGGGCATGATTATCATCGGCGTGATCGGACTGTTGCTGGACGGTGTGATGCGGCTGTTGGAAGGTTTGAAGATCGTGCGGTGGCGCTATGCCCATTAAGATCGACGCGCAGGCCCTGCGCAAAGGGTTCGAGACCGACAAAGGCGCGCTGCAGGTTGTCGACGATGTGAGCTTTCAAGTCGCGGACGGCGAGTTCGTCGCCATCGTCGGGCCGTCGGGCTGCGGCAAGTCCACGCTCATGAAAATGCTCGCCGGCTTCACGCCGCCGGATGCGGGACGTGTGCTGATCGATGGCAAATCGCTCGAACGGCCGGGCTCGCAGGGCATCTTGATCTCGCAGCACGGCTCGGTGTTTCCGTGGCTCACGGTGCGGCAGAACCTGATGTTCGGCCTCAACGATCGCAGCCCGAGCGAAAAGATCGCGATCGCAGACCATTACGCGGCCATCGTGGGCTTGAAAGGTTTCGAAGCGAGTTATCCGCACGAGCTGTCGGGCGGCATGTTGAAACGTGTCGAGCTGGCGCGTGCGCTCGCCGTCAAACCGGCGATTCTCTACATGGACGAGCCGTTCTCGGCGCTCGATGCACTGATGAGTCTGCGCATGCGTAACGAGCTGTTGCGAATATTGCGCGAGGAGCGCCACACGGTGCTGCTCATCACTCACGATGTCGAAGAGGCGATTCATCTCGCCGACCGCATCATGGTGCTGTCGCCGCGTCCCACCAAGATTCAAGCGACGTTCGAAGTGAAGCTGCCGCATCCTCGCCGGCTCACGAGTCCGGAAGTGCAACAGTTACGCACGGCGATTCTGCGCGAGCTGGGCGTCGAAGCGGACGTAGCGGCGACGGACCGCGACGTCGCCTGAAAGCTCTGCATTAGTTGCTCAGGACAGTGGCGGAGCTGCGCGGAGGGTATTTCTCGCCGTACTCCAGCCTGGCGTCCACTCGATTGGTCAACACCAGGGGGCAGTTGTAGAACTCCGAGTGCGCGCACAGAAAGCTGTACGCCATGTTGAGATCGAACGTGATGTTCGCCGGCGGCTTGCCTTTGGGAATCGATATATCGACGACGCGGCCGCCGCCGTAAGTTGTCTTGCCGGAGGTGCCATCACGCAGCAGCAATAGCAGCGTGTCGATATCGCTCCAGTCGTTGCGGTAACTGAAGGTCTTCAAATCGTATTTCTTGTCGCCGAGCTGTACTCGTAGAACGCCGACGTCGTACATGGTGCCGGACTGGTCGCGGGAATCGAGATAGCTCACCGCGACCGGTTGTTCGTTACGGCGAAAGGCAGCGGTGATGCGGCCTTTTGGATCGTATGCAAAGTAGTCCAGTTCCCGGAAGCCTTTTTCGGCCAGCAATTTAGTGTCGTACAACCAGGCCTTCAAAGCCTTGTCTCGCAGCAGCGTCCCCTTCACCGACATTCCATTGTTCAGCGGCCATGCCTTGCCCTGAAGTTGCAGCAGGTCAGTGGAGCGAATCTGCGAGCCGCTGGCCATTGCCGCGCCATCGCTGTACTTCACCGTGACGAGCGGTGACTTGGGCGGTGTCTTCGACCAGCGCGGGCTCTTGTCGGTCGCCGACACATAGGCGGTTTCTCCCTCGCTCAATTGCATCATGTCCCGAATCGCATACATGCCGGTCGCGCCGAAGGCCTGCTCGGCGAATTCCTTTTTGAACTGCAACCATTCCTCATAGCCGGGCCGGTCGTCGGCAAAGCCGGGAAGGGCAGTCAGCATCAGCAGGGTCAGGAGCGGCAAACTACGGTTCATTGGAAGGTCCCAACGCCGTGCGTCCCTACTGCTGAGGCGGGGTTTCGGTTTGAGTCGATTCACCCGACGGACCTTCGCCGGATTTTTTCTGTTTCTCCGGATCCGGCATCGGCAGCAGCTGGCCGGTCGGTAGCAACGCTTCGGCGACGAGCTGCGGCGGAATTCTCGACTGTTCGCGCGGGGCGCACGAGGCGCTGCGGCGAATCACTTTGACATCGAGTTTGCGGAACACTTGCATGGACATCTGTTCCAGCAACTCGCAATCCTCGGCACGCAAACGAATCGTGCGTTGTGACAATGTGACTTCCTGGCGAGTCGCGGCGAATACGATCGGATCGTTGAAGGCCGCGGCGGGATTGCGGGTGACGCGTGATACGAGCTCGCGGCGTGATTTGTCTTTTTCGACTTCCTTGAGCAGCGCCGGCGTCATTTCGGTCGGCATCATCAAGCGAATGCGCACGTTGATCGACGAGTCGCCGCGAGTGTCGCTCTGACGGCGGAAGCGCGACGATGACGACGTACCCCAGCGATCGTCGCCGAAGGTGTTGTCGCGTCCCATCGGGTCCCGCCCCATGGGATCCATGGACGTGTCGTCGCGAAGCATGAAGGTGTCGCAGTTGCGGAGTTTGACGTCGATGTCATCCCGCGCGCCGACGGCGATCAGGATGTTGGCGATACGCTGCTGCAGTTCATGACAGGCCAGCAGGCCGTTCTCCGGCGCGCGATAGTGAAAAGATATTTCCTGCGCCTTGTAGACCGCGGTGATCGGTTCCTGCGCGGCCGCTTCGGCGCCGAGCGCCGGGGCGCTGCACGCGATCAGCATCAGCGCAGCCCACTTCGACAGATGCGTCGCCGTCATGGTCCATCTCCCCTAAGTCGCCTTCGCGAACGACTTTGGCCGAGTCTAGGCCCGGACGGGCGCAACGTACAACCGGGCGGTGTTAACCCCGGGTTCGGGGCAGGTCTACCGCACTGTCGGGCGCTGGAATTCCAGGTGGCGATCGAGGAATGGCAGCATGCGGGTGTAGACGCGACCGTCGTCGGGCCACAGCCGCTCCCAAGTGCTGCCGCGATATTCCTCCGCTTCGTGCTCGATCCTCAAGTCTTCGAGCTGCCGGCTGAACGCGGCGTTGGAGATCACGTGGGCCTGCGTCGGATCGAAGCGTCCCCATTCGAAGCCGAGGGCGCGCAGCTTGCGGAGGTTGTCCGCGTGCTCCGGCAGAGTGCCGTCGAGGTGGAATCCCAGCTGGCTTCGGCGCGTGTTCTCCGGGTCCAGTTCGAGCTGGCCGTTTTTCATTTCCACGAAAAAGTCGCAGTAGAAGGGCGGGCGGCTGGGATTGGGCAGGAACACCTGGCTGACGGCGACGAAAATCTCGGCGCGAACGTCGCCCCGGATGTCATCGAAGCTCTTCGCTGCGTGGATTCTGCGCCAGTCGATCTGCACCTGATTCCAGGGCAGATTGCCGATGCCCGTGGCCACGGGATGGAGCGCATATACGACGCCGAATGTATCGGGATAGCCCATCGCCATGCGCAGCGCGCCGCGTCCACCAAAGAAATCACCTGTGATCGCCCGGCTCGCCGGCCCGTGCAGCGTGCGGAATTTGCTGTCGATGAAAGGCACCAGCTCGCGCACGGTGAAGTCGAGCCAGCGTCCGTTAACGGGTGAGTTCTCGAAGATGTTGATG
>JBEVKA010000504.1:0-4266 GCA_040509855.1 Steroidobacter sp. | reverse complement strand
AGCGCTTGGATGCCGAGTTGCGACGGATCCGCCACAGCCTGGCCAGCGATCTGGGCGTGCCGTTCCCGGGCGTCGTCATGCGCCCGCTCGCCGCGCTCGCGCATGGTGCATACACGATTTGCATCAATGAGATTCCTGTATGGCGCGACTCGCTCACTGGTCGCAAACAGCTTGCGGCAGCGACAGGAAACATTGACGAAGGTGGACCATCACAGCTCAAGCAGAACTCGCCGATCCCAATCAGCCAACGCTCGCCGACGCGTGCTGGGGAACCGCCAGGTCCTGAGCGCATTCTCGCGCAGAACATATTGCGTGTGATGCGCGCTCACGCGGACGAGTTCATCGGCATTCAAGAGGTGCAACTGCTGTTACGGCGTCTTGCCGAAGAGTATCCGGACCTCGAACGAGAGCTGCAGCGAAACGTACCGCTGCCACGGTTGACGGAAGTGCTCAAACGCCTCGTGCATGAGGATATTTCGATCCGCAATCTGCGTGAGATCGCGCATGGCCTGATCGAGTGGGCGCCACGCGAGAAGGACACTGCGCTGGTCACTGAATATGTGCGCACGTGTCTGTCGCGCTACATATCGCATCGTTTCGCCAATGCCGATGGCTCGCTGTCGGCGATCGTGCTCCATCCCACTGTCGAAGAGCAGATGCGACAGGCGCTGCGACAGACGCCGGCCGGAACGATATTGATGCTGAACCCTGCGACCAGCCAACAGATCGCTGCGCAGATTCGCCGGGTGTTACAGCCGTTCGTCAACGCGAACGACGGACCCACGTCGGTGGTGTTGCTGACATTACTGGAGCTGCGGCCGCACTTGCGCAAGCTCACCGAGATCGAGCTGGGACGTGTGCCGGTGCTCTCTTATCAGGAGCTGGTGCCGACGATCAGAGTGAACACGTTGGCATCGGTGGCGCTGTGAAGTATTCCCATCTCACCTTCGCCTCAAGCGGCCTGCGGCCGTCCACGTTCTCATGAGGCGCAGGAATGCGGCTGCATGGGAAGGATCATCCGCGAGCCAGGCACTGAAGTTGCGTTGTATTTGCTCCGAGGATTGATCGGAGCGCAGTCGTGCCAACCACACGGCTGCCTCGGCGCGCACGAGTTCTTCTCGGTCGTGAGTTGACTTCTTCACGGCTGATATCGTCACGATCTCCGCCGCGCGCCGCAGGCAACGGTCGCTGCTCATCCCGGCCGGAAGTCCGGATCGCCGTAGGCAGGATTGAGCGTCAGATAGAAGCCGCTGCCTCCTGAGACGTCCTTTGCGCCGAGCGTGTAGTGCGAGCCCACGCGATAACCACTGGCCTGTGCGGCGGAATCGAGTGCAGCAGTCTGAGTGCCTCCCGCCATCGTCACGCGCATGGTGCGAAACGTTACGCCGGTTTTGCCGAAGTAGATGGCGTGACTGGTGCTGGGTGCGAATGCGGTGATCGATCCGATCAGCGACAGCCCCTTCGGCCCGCCGGCCTGGATCGGCATATCGCCGCGCACGTTGGAATTGGCGCGACCCACGCGGAAAGAATACGTCGACTGCGCGGAGACGCCGTTGTTGCTACCGAAGTAGCGCATGCCCAAGTTGACCTCGCCGCCGAGGATGAGCCGAGCGGTGCCCAACAATCCCGCGCTGTTGGGGCCGTTCGGGTCGTGTACCGCCGGGCGAATTCGTAGCAGCGGAGGCAGGCCGTTGGGATCGGCCGGCATCGGGCCGCGCAAGTTGGGGCCATTGCCCCACAGCGTGACCATCGTGCCAGTCCACGAGAAATAAACACCCACCGACGGACTGCCCGGCAATCCGTTGAAGGGCAGCACGGTGCGGTCGTCGTTGGTGACCAGGTGTGCGTCGCCGGTGAGGATCTGCGGGACCAGCGATACTCGCACCGCGCCGGCGCCAGTCTGCGTCACCTCACTGGCAATGTATGGAATCGCATGACCTAACTTCTGCAACCCACCTCGCAAAGCGCCCGGCGCGACGCCTTTGGGATAGCTGTATGGATTGACGCCGCTCATCACCCATCGACCCAAGCTCGTGATCGGCGCGGTCACTGGCGAGACGACTTTGGTCACTGCGTTCGCTGCGGAAGTGCCGGCTTGGCGTAACGCTCCGAAGCCCTGTACTGCGCGATTGAATGCACTCCAACCAAGCGTCTGCGCGCGAGGCAGTTCATAGCTGATCGGCAACAGGACTTCCGGCATGGTGGGATCGGCGACCAGATAACGCGCGCCGCGTTGGCCGGCGAGAGTGTCGGCTGCATTCCATAGCGGCGACCAGCCATCCAAACTCGTCGAGAAACCATCGGTGAGATAGTGCGTGCCGGCCGGAGCGCCTTGCGTCGATGTTCCGCCGGCGGCACTCGATTCATCCAAGTGTCTCGACAGCGCTCCGCCCGCAATCAGGTTGCCATCCGTGTCCCAGACCGTCACGACGTGCTGGCCGCGCAATGTGTCCATCGTCTGGTTGACGCCCTCGGGAGTCCTGGCGAGTGTGGGATGGCCCTCGACGCGTGCGCTCGCGACTTGATACAGCACGGGCTCGCTGAGCGAGTGCGGCTTGTTCAAAATGGCCACCATGGCCGGGCGGCCGTTCTCGGCTGGAAACGTCTGCAGCAGTTGCATGCGTGGGTGGGAATTTTCCCACCAATCGATGACGCGTCGGGTGGGATTGGCCCAGCGACTCGCCTGGCTCACGTAAGAGTCGCGATGCATGGGATGCAGGAGCTTGCCGAGAAACTCGCTGCCGAGCGCCACCGGTGGACGCTTGAAGGTTCTCTGGTAGTGCAGGTCCTGCGTGCCTTCCGGCCACGCGTAGCGATCGTTGGTGGAGATTTCTCCCAGCGCGCGCAATTGCCCTTCGTTCGACAGCGACGAGTTGAGTGCGGTGTTGACGTTCGCCGGGCGTTGCGCGAGAGGTATTTGCTCAAATGTTTCCACAGCGTCGCGCCGGACGCGCCGGTTCACTACAACTGCGCCTGGCGCTCGTCTCGAATCCGTGGCGCTGGTGGTGTACCAGCTGAGCGCTTGCTGACGCGTGAAATTTTCGGTGCCCACGACCGCGGCATTGATTGCCTGCTGCCTGCCCATATCGTCACCGGCCACATGGGTGATCTGCGTGGTTTGTTTGCCAACCTTGTTGCCGAGCGGATCGCGTCCGAATGAACCTCGGTAGTCGCGCTTCAGAACGGCCGTCGCGACAATGCCTTGGCCTGGCTTGGTGTCAGCGCCGCCTTCACGAACGACCACCAATGTCTTGCCGCGATACGTAGCGGCCTGGCGCGAGATCGCGCGGTTGGATGCGTTCGGGCCGAGAGCGTCCGCAGCGATTGCCTTTCTCACGTCGCGTGGAGCGCCTCGGCTGTACCAATCGGCGACGCGCGCGGGTTGCGAAGAGCCGGCTGTATCGAACTCTTTGAACGCCAGCTCTGTGCGACCGTTGAACGCGCGGCCCGACGCTGCACTGGTGATTCCGCCAACGGCAATCAAGTTGCCGGCGACCAGCACATAGTTGGCCTGAGTCGGTGTGAGGCCGGCGGACGTGAGACCGTAAACCGAAAAAGGTGTGGCCTGACTACCGAAGGCCACGTAGCGTAACTGCGCTTGTCCGCCGTCCACCACCAGCGCTCCGCCGATCACGTTGACGCCTTTCACGAGCAGGCTGGTGGCGCGCACGGCGGTGAGTGTCGCGCCAGTGATCGCGACGGGCACGGTCGCGAGGAAATTGACGCCCATGTCAGTCCTGTTGGCCCAGTTGCGCGACATGCCGAGCTTCTGCAGTCCTGCGCTGATGGGCGCATCGGTGACAGTGCCGTTCACCGCATCGCTGATGCTGTGGCCCAGTCGCACCGAGCCATCGGCGATGATCGCGAGGCTGGCGGCGAGACCGACACCGCTCCAACCCGTCATTATTCCGAGCGCTATGCCGCCGATGATTTCACCGACACCCATTCCGATATCGAGTGCGTAATCCCAGCCGCTCTTTTTCTCCGGCGGCGGCGGAGGCGTCAGCGCGAGGTGGACTTCTTTCTGAGCTTGCTGAGCTTCATCGAGAACCTGCTTGGCTGCGGCGATGGTTTGTTGAGATGAGGGCACGCCAGTAGTTGCGCTGGCGGGGCCGGTGGAATAGGAAACAAGTGTCATGCCCGGTGGCGCCGAGCCGCCCTGGGATTGAGTGGGCGGACCCTGCACCAGTGTCTGGTCATAGTTATATTGAGCACGCATGACGTTGAAGTCGGCCGTCATGCGTAACGACTGAACCAGCGCTTCGG
>JBEVKA010000503.1:0-4652 GCA_040509855.1 Steroidobacter sp. | reverse complement strand
CGCACAGCAGGCCATTCTCTACATCGCGGAGCTGGACGGCGAACGAAAGGTCTTGAAGGAATTCGCGACCTACGCCGACGCGAATCCAGGGGCGCGACGCCAATACGCCTTGCGCGAAGGTCTGGTTGGCCAGTGCGCGGCCGATGGTCGCCGCATCCTGCTGGAGCATGTTCCCAAAGATGCGGTCCATGTCCGCAGCGGCCTGCTGGAGGCGCGCGCCACCAATATCATCGCCCTGCCGATTTTGTACGAAGGCCAGGCCAAGGCCGTCATCGAGCTGGCTTCGCTGCATGAATACACCGCCTCGCAGCTGGCGTTCCTGGAACAGCTGGCCGGCAGTATCGGCGTGGTGCTCAACACCATCGAAGCCACCATGCGCACCGAAGGCCTGTTGAAACAATCGCAGGAACTGGCCGGCGAGCTGCAGACCCAGCAGAAGGAGCTGCAGCAGACCAACGAAGAGCTGGCCAACAAGGCGCAGCTGCTGGCCGAACAGAACGCGGAAGTGGAGCGCAAGAACGAGGAGATCGAGCTGGCCCGGCGCGCGCTGGAAGAAAAAGCCACCGAACTCGCGCTCACCTCGCGTTACAAATCCGAGTTCCTGGCGAACATGTCGCATGAGCTGCGCACGCCCTTGAACAGCATCCTGATCCTGGGTCAGCAGCTGGCCGAGAACGCCGACCAGAACCTGAGCCCGCGCCAGATCGAATTCGCCAAGACCATTCATGGCGCCGGCACCGACCTGCTGAACCTGATTAGCGACATCCTGGACTTGTCCAAGATCGAATCGGGCACGGTCACGGTCGATTCCGAAGAGCTGCTGTTCTCGCATCTGCGCGAAACGGTGGTGCGCAACTTCCGCCACGAAGCCGAGGCTCGGGCGCTGCAATTCACGGCCGATTTCGATCCGTCGCTGGGCCGGCAGATCACCACCGACCCGAAACGTCTGTTGCAGGTGTTGAAGAACCTGCTGTCCAACGCCTTCAAGTTCACCGCGCAGGGCACCGTGTCGATCACGGTCCGCCCGGCTCAATCGGGCTGGAGCACCGATCATCCTGTGTTGAATCAGGTGTCCACGGTGGTGGCGTTCTCGGTGCAGGACACGGGCATCGGCATCGCGCCGGAGAAACAGCGAATCATTTTCGAAGCCTTCCAACAGGCCGACGCCGGCACCTCGCGTAAATACGGCGGCACGGGCCTCGGCCTGGCCATCAGCCGCGAGCTGGCGCATCTGCTCGGCGGCGAGCTGCGATTGGTGAGCACGCCGGGTCAGGGCAGCACGTTCACGCTGTATCTGCCGCTGAACTTCGTCGGCTCGGCGTACCGCCAGGCCAACAAAGTAGTGCCGGCGGCCGGCAACACTCCTGCCGTCGCCTACCAGCCGCTCACTCTGCCGTTGCGTGCGGAGGAACTGGTCGACGATCGCGAGCACCTCACGCCCGAGGATCGGGTGCTGCTCATCATCGAAGACGATCCTCACTACGGCAAAGTGCTGTTGAACCTGGCGCGCGACAATGAGTTCAAAGTCATCGTCGCCAAGACCGGCGCCGACGGCCTGGCGCTGGCGCGCAAGTATCTCCCCACCGCGATCTCGCTCGACGTGTTCCTGCCCGACATGCTGGGCTGGACGGTGCTCAATCAGCTCAAGCAGAGTCCCGCGACCCGGCACATCCCGGTGCAGATCCTCACCGTCGAGGAAGAGCGTCAGTACAGCCTGGAGCGCGGCGCCTATGCCTTCATGAACAAGCCCGCCACCACCGACGAGCTGGCCGCGGCCTTGCAGAGAATCCGCAAATTCGCGGCCGCCAACGTGCGCGACCTGCTGGTGGTCGAAGACGATCCGGCCGAGCAGCTCAGCATCGCCGAGCTGATCGGATTCGACGATGTGACCATCACCGCGGTCGGCAGCGGTCGCGAGGCGCTCGACGCCCTGCGCAGCAAACAATTCGACTGCGTGGTGCTGGACCTGCGCTTGCCCGATGTGTCGGGATTCGATCTACTGGCGCAGATCCAGAGCGACACCTCGCTGCGTGACACGCCCATCGTGGTGTTCACGGGGCGCGATCTGTCGGACGACGAAGAGCAGGAACTGCGAACCAAGGCCAAGAGCATCGTGCTCAAAGGCGTACGCTCTCCGGAACGGCTACTGGACGAAACCGCGCTGTTCCTGCACCGGGTGGTGACCAACCTGCCCCCCGCCAAGCAGAAAATGATCGAAGCCCTGCATGAGGGCGACGAGCCGCTCCGGGGCCGCAAGGTGTTGGTGGTCGACGACGACGTGCGCAACATCTTCGCTTTGAATAGCGTGCTGGAGCGCCGGGGCATGCAGGTCATCAATGCCAGCAACGGTATGGACGCGATCAAGCTGGTGGAGTCGACCAGCGACCTGTCGCTGGTGCTGATGGACGTGATGATGCCCGAGATGGACGGCTACGAGACCATGCGCCGGATCCGCGGCAACAACAAGTTCCGCCTGCTGCCCATCATCGCGCTCACCGCCAAGGCCATGAAGGGCGACCGCGAGAAATGCCTGGAAGCCGGTGCGTCCGACTACGTCGCCAAGCCAGTAGATACGGCGCAGCTGCTGTCGTTGGTTAGAATGTGGCTGCAACCCTAGAAGAGACCCCTGATCGACATCGTGAATGCCCCTGCCCCTACAAGCGAACGAGTAAACATCCTGCTGGTCGACGACCAGCCGGGGCGCTTGCTGACTTACGAATCCATCCTGGAGGAACTGGGCCAGAATCTCATTACCGCGCGCTCGGGCGAAGAATCCCTGCAGCGGCTGCTGGAACATGAGGTCGCCCTCATCCTGCTCGATGTGAGCATGCCCGGCATGGATGGCTTCGAGACCGCGGCCGTGATTCACGATCATCCGCGCTTCGAGAGCATTCCCATCATCTTCGTCACCGGCGTGCACGATTCGGAGTTCGATGCGCTCAAGGGCTATCGGCTGGGCGCGGTGGACTATGTGTCCATTCCCATCGTGCCGGAAATCCTGCGCAGTAAGGTGTCGGTGCTGGTGGAGCTGTACTGTCAGCGCCGCGAACTGCAGCGCCTGAACCGCAGCCTGGCCGAAGCCAACACTACGTTGCAGGCCGAGAAGGCGCAGGAGCTGGAACGCGTGAATCAGAACCTGGAGCAGGCCAACGCCGCGCTCCGGGACGCCGACCGGCACAAGGACGAATTCATCGCCATCCTGGCGCATGAATTGCGCAATCCGCTCGCCCCCATCCGCTCGGCCATCGACGTGATGTCGCTCATGCAATTGGAACAGCCGCAGCTGCGCTGGGCGCGTGAGGTCATCGATCGTCAGACCACGCATCTGAGCCGCCTGGTCGACGACCTGCTCGATGTGTCACGCATCTCCCGCGGCACCATCAAGCTCAACAAGGAATTGCTGACGCTGCGAACCATTCTCGAACGTTCGGTCGAGGCTGCGCAGCCCATCATCTCGGCGCGCAACCACGAGCTGCAGATCGATTGCAGCAGCGACGACGCGACCGTCGAAGGCGATCCCACCCGCCTGGTGCAGATCCTGAGCAACCTGCTCAATAACGCCGCCAAGTACATGCAGACCAGCGGCACGATCCTGCTACGCGCGAGCGTCGAAGAGTCGCACGCCGTATTTTCGGTCAAGGATTCGGGCATCGGACTCACCTCCGAAGCGTTGCCCAAGCTGTTCAACCTGTTCTCGCGCGTGCATGAAGCGTCCGACAAGGCGCCGAGCGGACTGGGCATCGGCCTGGCCCTGGTGCGCCAGCTGGTCGAGCTGCACGGAGGCACGGTAAACGCGACCAGCCCCGGCTTGAACCGCGGCAGCGAATTCACCGTGCGCCTGCCTTTGAGCACCGTCAGCGCGGCCGCCGCGAACGCCGACGAGCATGCCGATTCGTCCGACTCGCCGGCCCACAACCTGCGAGTGCTGGTGGCCGACGACAATCACGACGCCCTGGAGAGCCTGGCGCTGTTGTTACAGGTCTGCGGCTACGAAGCTCGCAAGGCCTCCGACGGTGCCGAAACATTGCAAGCCGTGAGCGCCTGGCGTCCCGACGTCGTGCTGCTCGACATCGGCATGCCGATTCTGGACGGCTACGAAGTGGCGCGCCGTATCCGCAGCGAACCGTGGGGCGCGGGGATGTTCCTGGTCGCCATCAGCGGCTGGGGTCAGAGCGAAGACCGCAAGCGCGCCACGGAAGCAGGCTTCGACCTGCACTTCCGCAAGCCGATCGGACTGCCGGTGCTGGAAAGCATTCTGCAAAAAGCGGTGCGCACCCACGCGCCGATCAAATCCGCGCTGTGAATGGACTGCCCCAGCTGGACTCACCCGTGAACGACACTGCCTGGCCCTGGCTGATGGAAGACGCGTTGCGCGGCTATATATGTCGCCGCTGCAAACGCGCGTACGCGCACGACATGCGCAATGGATTGCAAGGCATCCAGGCCGGGCTCGATGCACTGGCACGCGCCGCCCGTCCCAACAAACCGAGCCCCGTGCCACTGGAACAACTGACCCAGTTCGTGCAGCAGGCGATTTCGAATCACGAGCGCGGACTGGAACAGGTGCTGGAGAGCGTCGCGCCCGAAGACCTGACGCCCGCCTCGGTGCGGATTCGCGAATTCCTGTCCGACCTGGTGCGCTTTCTCACCAC
>JBEVKA010000502.1:0-3485 GCA_040509855.1 Steroidobacter sp. | reverse complement strand
TCTTGGGAATCTGCGTGTTGGCGTGCTTGCCGGGCAACTCATCCCGGCCCGCGAGCAGCGGATCGAGAATGGCTCGATGCTCGAAGCGTCGCGCAGTGGCGAGGTAGCGTTGGTCGTGCGTCTGCTCGTAAATATCCAGCAGCACTTCCTTCATACCGCCGTGCTCCACCTGCAACATAGTCTGTAGTTGCTCTGGCGTCAGAGGCGCGGTGATGTCGTCCACCCAGTTCGCGAGACGCAGCGTCACATCCTTGGCTTGCGCGCTTCCACCGAGCGTCCACGCATCTCGCAGTCCGGCAAGAACTTTGTGCTGGGTGTACCAGGGCACCCAGGCACCATCCTTGAAGTTGAACGCACCCTTGCTCTCGACCTTGCCTTGCTTGAACCCGCGCATGGTCTTCAATTCAAGCTCAGGCAGCGCACCGACGTAGCCATCGCCATAGGCACGCTGACACTCCGCCATCTCCGCAATGATGTAATCGATACGCTTGCGGAAGCGCTCATCACCCGTCGACGCGTACTGTTGTGACAGAGCGGTGAGATAGTGGCCGAGCGTGTGCCCCGCGATACCTTGCGACTCCCAGCCGCCATACAACTCGCCCTTCGGCTGCAGTCCGGCGTACTTGCGAGTGTTGTGCAGGAGCCGATCCGCATCGAGGCTCAGCAAATAATCGGCGTTACGCTGCATGGCCTGCTTGAACGGACCGTCCAGCAACTCGACGTCGCTCAGGCGAAACGCCTTCAGCTCGGCAGCATTCGCCGCGCCCACGATCGCGAGGCTTCCCAGCAGCAGAGTTCGCAACAACATCATGACTCGAGCTCCCAGTAATTCGATGCTCAGGCCGGCGTGGTGACGATCACGTTCCAGGATAGCGGCTTCAATCGCGCGCTCACCACGCCCTTGGCAATGGACACATCATTCCTACTTCTCGGTGCGACGGCCTCCGGCGCTGACTTGCTGTTGACCGCTTTCAAGTCGCTGTGATGCAGCTCGCTCGCGAGCGAGATCTTGCGATTTTCACCCAGTCCACGCAGCTCGACGTCGAGCTGCATTTCCTTCGTATCACTGCGATTGAGCGCGAGGATGGTCACAGTGCCGGTCTCTTCATCATGAATCACGCTCGACAGCAGCAGCGGCATGTCCGTGTGCGTCTTGGTGGAGAACGTGTCGGTCTGCACCTTGGCACGCAGCACCTGGCCACGAGCATGACGGGACGCTTGTGCGAACGGGTGAAATATCGTCTGTCGCCACGCTGGTCCGCCGGTCTCGGTGAAAATCGCGCCGATGACATTGACCAGTTGCGCGAGGCAAGCGGTCTTCACGCGATCCGCGTTGTTGATGAGCGTGATGAGCGTGCCGCCGACGACCAGTGCATCCTCGAAGTTGTAAATCTCCTCCAGCAGCGGCGGCGCCTTCGGCCAGCCCGGCTTGCGCAGATCCTCCGGCGTGTGCGCCTTGTACCAGACGTTCCACTCGTCCAGCGACAGCATGATGCGCTTGGACGAACGACGCTTGGCGGCCACCGCATCGCTGATAGCCGCAACTTCCTTGATGAAGGAATCCAGGTCTTCGATGACACTGAAGAACTGCTGGACATCATTGCTGTCGTTGCGGAAGTAGGCATGCAGCGAAATGAAATCTACTTCGTTGAAACAATGATCGAGCACGTCGTATTCCCACGAGCCGTAAGTCGGCATGGCCCGCTGCGACGAGCCGCAGGCAGCGAGCTGCAGATCGCTGTCGGTCCAGCGCATGACCTTCGCCGTTTCCTGCGCGACGCGACCGTATTCCTCGGCGGTCTTGCGACAGATCTGCCAAGGACCGTCCATCTCGTTGCCCAGGCACCAGAACTTGATGTTGTGAGGTTGCTCGTAACCGTGCGACTTGCGCAAATCGGAATAGTGAGTGCCGCCCGGATGATTGCAGTATTCGAGGAAGTGACGCGCTTCGTCCGGCCCGCGCGTACCGAGATTCACTGCGAACATCGGCTCGACGTCAGCAGTGCGACACCAGGTGATGAATTCGTTGGTGCCGAATTCGTTGCTCTCCGTCGAGCCCCATGCAAGATCCAGGCGCGTCGGACGTTGATCCTTGGGGCCGACGCCATCCTCCCAGTTGGAGCCGGAGAGAAAATTTCCGCCCGGATAGCGCACGATGGTCACGCCCAGCTCCCGCGTCAGCTCCAGCACGTCCTGACGAAACCCATGCTCGTCCGCGGTCGCGTGGCCCGGCTCGTAAATGCCGCCGTAAACGCAGCGCCCCAGATGCTCGACGAATGTGCCGAACACGCGGCGGTCGAGGGGTGAGATGACGAAGTCGCGGTCGACGACGATGCGTGAAGTTAGCATGACCATGATGGATCCGGTTTGTATGAGGCTTACAAGAGATGAAACAGCAACTCGTTGACGCGATGTTCGGCGTCGGCGAGCGCGGTCGCGACAGGTTTGTGACCGGCGATGGCCGCAGCCATTTCCTCGCCAATGATGTCCTGGACCGGGAACTGACGCTGCACGGCCGACGGCAACGGCGCGCCGATCGATGAGAGCTTCGCGATATCGCTTCGATGCGGCAGCGACTTGAAGCGTTCGCTATCGATCACCGGCTCAAACGACGGTAGATGTCCCGTGCGCGCCCAGTGATAGTCGTTGTCGGCCAGAAACTTTAGTAGTCGGAAAGTCCCGTCCCGCTGCTGCGGCGTTCGCTCCTTGGTCGGGACGACCCACGCGTGTCCGTCGATGAAAGCGGCATCGCGCTCATAGAGCTGCGGGAACGGCGCGACGGCGTAGCCGCCAAACAGCGGACGGCCAGGCTGACGGGCCTGCGCGTCGAAGTCGCTAATCAACCACGTTCCCACGAGATACACGCCACCGGCTCCATTGATGAAGGCGTTGGTCGCCGCTGCATAGTCCTGATTCTTGGTGGTCAGATCCTCGGCATAGATCTGTCGAAACAACTCGACCACACGCGTCGCCTCTGGCGTTTGCAATTTGATCCGCTGCGGATCGGCGAACAGGTTCGCGTTCTGCTGCATCATCAAGGTGTAGAAGTTGCGCGTGTACGCGGGCAACTGATTCGCCAGCGCCTGCACCAGATAGGGCTTGCCGGTAGCTCGTTTGAACTGACGCGCCTGTTGCAGCAACTCCTCCGGGCTGCGCGGCAAGATGGGCTTGCCGTCCTTCACCAGGCCGGCCTGCCGGAAGTAATTCATATTGATGTGCCACAGCTGCGCCCAGTTATCGATGGGCATGCCGTAGATATCGCCATGTTTGCTGACGCCAGCGAGGCTGGCGGCGGTGAAGTCGTCGGGATTCACACCCGCGGTTCGCAACTCATTCCCTATCGGTTCCAGCAGCTTCCGCGATTCGTAGTCGGGAATCGCCGAGAAGTGCATCGTCACGAGATCGGGTGGATCGCCGGCCGCAATCTGCGCCGAGAGCTGGTTGTAGCCTGGCCACGGAACGGGGTTGAGACGCACGCGAATGTC
>JBEVKA010000501.1:0-6115 GCA_040509855.1 Steroidobacter sp. | reverse complement strand
ACGGCGCTGGGACAATTCAGCTCCGCGGCCAACTTGGCAATTTTTTGTTTGGAGCGGCCAGCGAGTACGGGGCGCATGCCGCGCGCGACGGCTTCACGCGCGATCAGTTCGCCCGTGTAACCATTGGCGCCGTAAAGAAGCCAGGAAGGCGACATGAGATCCTTAAACGGTCAGCTGCCGGCGGGCTGGGTCGCGAATTCCACCCGGTTGTTCTGGGCGGCGATGCGGTTCCACTCACCGGCGGTCACGCGCGGCAACTGTTCGGCGTTGGGATACGGCACCGAGGGGCGACGGCCCTCGTGAGCCACTTCGACCGTCAGCGCGCCGCCGGATTCCTGTCGCAGCGACGCGACCAGATTGGCGAAAGCCAGCGACTGACGCTGCGCCGTCGGCAGGCTGTCTTCGAACGGATTGCCCACCAGGTCGCAGCGTTTCACCGGCAGATCATCGGTGGCCATGGAATAGCCTTCGATGCCGCTGCCGGTCCGGCAGAATTCACCGACAAAGGTCGCGATCTTCACCTTGCCTCGGAAGTTGCTCGCGCGCAGTTGTGCCAGCATATCGCGCAATCGCTCCAGGCGTGAACCGGCCAGCGGCGCTTCACCGTAGGGAACGATTTCGGTGGTCACATTCGCGGATTCCACCGCCACTCGCGCGATGGTCCGATTCAGTTGAATCGTCTGTTGCAACGTCGCCAGCTGCGCCTGCTGCTCATCGATGGTGGATTGCAGATTGTTGCTGGTGGTCTGCAAGCCCTGTGTGACTTCCAGCTGCTTCGTATAGAGCAGCGCCAGCACCAACGTCGGTATCAATGCGATCGCGGCCACGCCGGCCACCAGTGGCCAGCGTTTCTCGCGCACGATCACGGGCGGCTGCTCGATCGGCGGCGGAGGTTCGGGCGCGGGCGTCGCGGCCACAGGAGGTGCGGGTGGCTTGATTTCGGTGGTAATGCGACGGGCGAATGCTTCCAGGCTGGCGAGCGAGAAGCGTCGCATCTCCGATGTGTGTTCCTTCAACAACGGCGCGACAGCGGCGCGAATCGCTGTTTCCAACTCGCCGGGCACCGGGCGCATCGGCTCGATCTGAACCGCGGCCGAGCCTTCCTGGAGCGGGATCGGGATCGTCGCCACGCGCGGTTCGCGGCGTTCCGGCAAAAGTCGCAACTGGTACAGCACGCGGGACACGTCCGCATGTTTCACCGTCTTCGGCAGCACGCCGACAGCACCCAGCGCGCGCGCCTGACTCACGTACAGCTCGCCTTCCTGCGAGGTGTACATCACCACTGGAATGGTGGCGGTGTCGGGATTGCCCTTGATGGCCTGGATCGCCTGGAAGCCGTCCATGCCCGGCATGAGATGGTCCATGAAGATCACGTCCGGACGCGCCTGGCGCAGGAATTCCAGCGCCAGTTCGGCGGACTCCGAGGAGTCCACCTGCAAGCCATAGCCTTCCAGCATGCGGCTCAATATGACGCGCGCGGAACGCGAGTCGTCGACGATCAGGGCGCGCTTGCTCATGGGAAGCGGTGCGGACTTAGTGAGTTCAGGCGTGTAGGTTAAGCGTAGCGGCGTCGCGGCTCCAATAGTCTCGCGCTTCTCAACGAATCTTTCAGGAGTATGCTGGGCATCGATTTCCGGGCGAGGAGGCGGGCTTCATGGCTTATTCGACCTCGGACATTCGCAACATCGCGCTGGTGGGCCAGGCCGGCGCGGGTAAAACCCTGCTGGCCGAGAGCCTGCTGCTGGAAGCGGGCGTGACTCGCGGCCGCGGCAGTCTCGAACGCGGCACCACCGTTTGTGATTTCGATCCGCAGGAAAAGCAGCTGCGCCACTCCCTGGACGCGGCGCTGGTGCATTTCCCGGCCGCGGGAAGCCACGTCCAGCTGTTCGATACGCCCGGCTACCCGGATTTCCTGTGCCGGGCCATGACGGTCCTGGAGGCGGTGGAAACCGCCGCGGTCGTGGTCAGCGCCGTGAACGGCGTCGAGCCGGTGACCCAGCGCATGATGGATTTCGCCCGGGACCGCGAGCTGTGCCGGCTGGTGATCGTCAACAAGATCGACAGTCGAGACGCCAGGTCCGAACAGGTGCTGGCGCAGCTGCGCGAGATGTTTGGCCGTGAATGCCTGCCGCTGAACCTGCCGGCGCAGAACGGTAGCGCGGTGGTCGATTGTTTTTTTCAGCCCGCGTCGGCGTCCGAGCTCGCGCCGGATTTCTCGTCGGTCGAGGCCGCCCACACCGAAATCATCGATCAGGTGGTGGAGGTCGACGAGAAGTTGATGGCGCTGTATCTGGAGCAGGGCGAGGAGCTGACCCCGGAACAATTGCACGACCCTTTCGAGCGCGCGCTGCGCGAGGGGCATCTGGTGCCGGTGTGTTTCGTCTCGGCGGAGAGCGGCGTCGGGGTGAAGGAGCTGATCGATATCTTCGCGCGCTTGATGCCGAACCCGATGGAGGGCAATCCGCCGCCGTTCCTGCGCGGCGAAGGCATCGAAGCGGAACGAGTCAACGTAGTGCCCGTTCCTTCGCGGCACGTGATCGCTCACGTCTTCAAGGTCAACATCGATCCCTTCGTCGGCCGCCTCGGCATTTTTCGCGTTCATCAAGGCACGGTCCGCTCCGGCGGACAATTGTTCGTCGGCAACGCCCGCAAGCCGTTCAAGATCGCGCACCTGTATCGGCTGCAAGGCAAGGATCACACCGAGATCCCGCAGGCCATTCCCGGCGAGATCTGCGCCGTGCCCAAAGTGGAAGAGCTGCATTTCGACGCCGTGCTGCACGACTCGCACGACGAAGATCACTATCACCTGAAGTCCATCACGCTGCCGCCGGCCATGGCCGGTATTTGTATCGAGCCCGAGCGACGCGGTGAGGAACAGAAACTTTCGGATGCGCTGCATAAGCTGGTGGCGGAAGATCCGGGTGTGCGCATCGAACATCAGGCGGGGCTGAACGAGACCGTGCTCTATGGCATGGGCGACTTGCACCTGCGCGTGTCGCTCGAACGTATGAAGGATCGTTACGGCGTCAATTGCAAGACTCGCGCGCCGAGCATTCCCTATCGAGAAACAGTCACGCGGCCCGCGGATGGTCATCATCGTCACAAGAAACAAACCGGTGGCGCCGGACAGTTCGGCGAAGTGCATTTGCGAGTCGAGCCGTTGGCGCGTGGGGAGGGATTCGAGTTCGTCGATGAAGTCGTCGGCGGAGTGATTCCCTCGCAGTACATTCCGGCGGTGGAGAAAGGCGTGCGTCAGGCGCTGAACGAAGGCGCGGTCGCGGGATTTCCGCTGCAGGATATTCGCGTCATCGTTTATGACGGCAAACATCATCCGGTGGATTCGAAGGAAGTCGCGTTCTTGGCAGCGGGGCGGCGCGCGTTTCTAAATGCGGTGGAAGAGGCCGCGCCCATCGTGCTCGAACCGGTGGTGCGAATCGAAGTCACGTCGCCGAGCGCGGCGACGGGAGACATCACCGGCGACCTGGCGACGAGGCGCGGACGTGTGAGTGGCAGTCATGCGTTGGCGAACCAGCGCACCCGGATCAGTGCGCTGGTGCCACTCGCGGAAATCAACGATTACCAGTCGCGCGTCAAATCGCTCACTGGCGGCGAAGGCTCATACACCATGGAGCTGAGCCACTACGATCCGGTGCCGACCAGGAAACAACAGGACCTGGCCAAGGCATTCAAGCGCGTCGCGGACGAGTAGCGTTTAACCCGCCGGCTTGCGGAATCGATACAACACCTGATCGGTCTTGTGACGAACCGACGGATCGAACACCGGCTTGGTGTGATCGTCGTCGGCATTGGCGAACGCCTTGCTCTCGCTCTCGAACTGCAGACCTGCGGCCTCGAAGTCACGTTTGATGATGGCCGGGTCGATGCGATGCGTGGCGTCGACGGACACCGCGGGATCGCTGCCTGCCGCGGCTACGTGATCGAGCACGACGACGACAGCGCCCGGCTTCAGCGCCGGTGACAACTTCGCCAATGCTTGCGCCGGATCGACCAAAGGCCACGAACCATCTTTCGCGCGCCAGTGCAGATCGTGATACGACATCACGAACAATGCGCCATCCAGGCTGACCGGTTGAAACGGCGCGTCCTCGGGCTTGGTGGTCAGCTGCTGCACGTTCGCCAGGCGATTGTTGCCGTAACGCTGGTTGGGTTTCTCGCCCGAGAACTTCCAATATTCGGGATTGTTATAGGCGATCACCTGGCCATCGGTGCCGGCCACGCGCGACAACAGTTCCGTGTAGTAACCGCCGGCCGAGAAATAATCCACGACTCGCATGCCAGGACGCGCCTCGAAGTACGTCAGCACCTCCTTCGGCTTGCGCCAGGCATCTTCATCGGCATCGCCGGGCAAACGATCGGTGCTCGCGATGGCTGCGTCGATCGCAGCAGTGTCAGCCGCTGCTATCTGTGCAGCAGGTTTCGCGGGCTCCTGAGCAGCAGGTTGTTCCGGCGGCGATTTGTTACAGGCCGCGAGGCCGAGCAGCGACGTGGAGATCGCCAGCAACAGGATGTGACGCATCGTGACTCCTTACGTTGTGATGGCACGCCAGCAGGCGTGCGCCATTGTCTTGGTTCGTCATTCGTATCGAGCGCTCAGCGCTCGACCATGCCTTCGAGTTGCCCCGCCAGCTCGGTCAGTTCGCCCTGCAGATGAGTGCGTTGTGACGTCGTGAGCGAAGCATCGAGCGCCGCCAGCGCGACCAGCGATTGTTCGCGATTGCGCGTCGACTTGGCCATATAAGCTTGCGTCCACTGACTCTCCGGCGTGCGCAGCAACGGCAGGATACGCTGCTCCACCTGGGCCGGCGACTCGTTCGCGGTGAAGCGTTCACGCAGCGCGCCGAACATCGCCTGGCGCCATCGCTCCTGGCTTTCGATCCAATCGCTCGCGGTGGATTCCAGGCGCTGCACGTGTTGCGCGATGAGTTGTTTCTGCTCCTTGGTCACCGAGCCGGTCCAGCGCTTGAGCTGTTTCTCGATACCTTTGGCGCGCTTCTCGTGCCAGGTGCCGTCTTCGAGCGCTTCGAGACTCTTGGAATTGCGCTCGCGTGCTTTGTCGGCGAGGTTGGCCTGGAATTCATCGAGCTGTTTGGGTGTGAGACTCAACAACATGCGCGCGGCGTCGGGTACCGCTTTGTCGATGACGCGCGAAGTGAATGCGTCGACTTGTTGTTCGATGCTTTGATAGGTCGCGGTATTGCCGGGCCGCGCGGCAGTGTTCGCCAGCTCGCGCAGGAATTTCACGTAGCGGGTCAGCTCGGAACGACGATGCCACTGCAACGTGGCGTCGAGCCACGAGCGCAGATCGTTGCGCTGACCATCGTCGAGGGAGACCAGATCCTGGACGTACCAGGCGGCGAGCGTGTCGAGCCGGTTATAGAAAAAGTTGGTGCAGCCGACGAGCGTCGCGGCCAGCGCCACCAACAATAGCCACATCGCTTTGGAGCGAACCATTCCTCATTGCTGAACGACAGCCGTCGAAGCGCGGCACACCAGACGATAACCCAATCGCATCGACTGTGGGGCAATGCCAGTTTGTAGCATTTGCAATAACAGGTTGGTCGCGGTGTAGGCGAGGTCGTAGGTCGGCTGATGCACCGTGGTCAGTCGTGGCCACACGGTTTTAGCAATGTATGTGTCATCGAAACCTGCCACCGACAACTGCTCGGGGACAGTGATGCCGAGCTCGTGTGCGGCCATCAACGCACCGGCCGCCATGTCATCGTTGCTCGCGAAGATGGCGGTGGGCCGCTGGGGAAGCATGAGGAGCTGACGCCCGCCCTCCATGCCCGAGTCGAACACGAAATAGCCCTGCTTCACGCAATCCGCATCGAACGGCAGCCGGTGCGCGCGAAGCGCCGCCTTGTACCCCTGCAGCCGCCGGCCGCTCGCGTAATGCTCGGGGTGACCAATGATGAACCCGATGCGCCGATGCCCGAGCCCGATGAGGTACTCGGTCATCTCGCGCGCCGCCGACTCGACTGAAGTCCGAGCTGTGACTGAAAATAATTGTCGTCGGCATAGCGGCCGGTGAACGAAAAGGCCAGTGTGTCACTTGGCAGCAGGTTGATTTCGACGTCGGAGAAGTCGCGTTCGC
>JBEVKA010000500.1:0-4647 GCA_040509855.1 Steroidobacter sp. | reverse complement strand
ACCAGGTAACGGCCGTTCCAGGCCATGCTGCGAACCACCTGCTCGGCGAAGTCGGCGCCGACCGGATCGTAAGCCACGTCGATGCCGCGATCGGCGGTGAACTCCATCACCTTCGCCTTGATCGGTTCGTTGGTGTAGTTGAACGCCGCGTCGGCACCATGTCGCATCGCCAGCTCGAGTTTCTCTGCCGAGCTCGCGGCAGCCAGCACTTTCGCACCGAGCGCCTTGCCGATCTCGATTGCGGTCAGTCCAACGCCGCCGGCCGCGCCAAGCACCAGCAACGTCTCGCCCGGCTGAATGTTTGCTCGCTGTACGAGTGCGTGATACGTCGTGCCGTAGTTGACGAGAAATCCCGCGGCCGCCGCCATGCTCATGCGCTTCGGCAGCGGAATCAGCATGTTTGCCGAGGCGATACATTCTTCGGCGAGCCCACCCTGCCCCGCCATCGCGAGCACGCGGTCGCCCACTTTCACATTGGAAACATCGGACGCGACTTCGGCAACGACGCCGGCGACTTCGCTGCCGGGCGTGAACGGCGTTTCGGGCTTGACCTGATATTTGCCCGCGACCATCAACGCGTCCGGAAAACCAAACCCCACCGCGTGCACGCGCAGACGCACGTGGCCCGGCTTCAATGCCGGCGCGGCGATGTCTCTTACGCTGAGATCGGGAGGCGGACCATAACTGCTGAGAACGACTGCGCGCATGCGAACTTCCGCAAGTTGAGATCAGCCGACATCGGCTGTCAGCCGCAACGATGCAAGCAGGCGCGGTGACAATGCATCCGCGACTTCCTGCACACTCGCGTTCACGCCCAGCGAGCGCAGATCAGTCACTTCCAGGCCACGATATCCGCACGGATTGATGCGCTGGAACGGCTCGAGATCCATGGCGACATTGAACGCGAGGCCATGATAACTGCTGCCGCGACGAATCCGCAGTCCGATGCTCGCAACTTTGCGTCCGTTGACATACACACCGGGCGCGTCCCGACGTGCGAGCGCGGTGATGTTCCACGATGCGAGCAGATCGATGATCGCGCTCTCCAGGGACATCACCAGTTGGCGCACACCGAGCTTCGCACGCCGCACATCGATGAGCGGATACACGACCAGCTGCCCCGGACCGTGATATGTGACTTGTCCGCCGCGATCGATCTGCACCACGGGAATGTCACCCGGCGCGAGCAAATGCTCCGGCGCCGCGTTCATGCCGAGCGTGAACACGGGAGGATGTTCCAGAAACCAGATTTCATCCGGCGTTGCGGATGTGCGGCGGTCGGTAAAGGACTGCATCGCGCGCCAGGTGGGCTCGTAGTCCGCGCGACCGAGCCAACGGATCAGCGGTTCGCGGTTAGCGGATGGCAGTTGGTCCGGAATGCCGTGAGAGATGGCCTCAGCCATGGGGTGCTCAAACAAACGCGATCTTCACTAACCGGTAACCGCTAGCCGCCAACCGCCGGCTTCAATCCCGCATTGTTTCTTTCCAGCGCGCGCTCGGCTCGATAACTCGACCGCACCAGCGGCCCCGAAACGCATTCGAGGAAACCTTTCGCCAATGCCCATTCGCGATAGCGCTCGAATTCCGCTGGCGAGACCCAGCGTTCGATCGGCAGGTGATTCGCGGTCGGGCGCAAATATTGTCCGAGCGTGAGAATGTCGACGCCCGCGGTGCGCATGTCATCCATCGCCGTGTTGATCTCTTCATCAGTCTCGCCGAGGCCCAGCATCAGACTGGTCTTGGTCAACACATTCGGACGGAAATGCTTGGCGTGCGCGAGCACCGTCAATGTTTGTTCGTAACCCGCGCGTGGATCGCGCACGGGATGAGTCAGGCGACGCACTGTCTCGACATTCTGCGCGAACACATCGAGCCCGCTCGCGACCACCGTTTCAACATCGGCCAGTACGCCTTGGAAATCTGGCGTCAGCGCTTCGACAGCAGTGCCGGGATTGAGCTGCTTGATCTCACGCACGCATGCGGCGAAGTGAGCCGCGCCACCGTCCGGCAGATCGTCGCGATTCACCGATGTGAGCACGACGTACTTCAACTTCATCAGCTGCACGGTGCGAGCGCTGTTCGCAGGTTCTTCATTATCCAACCAGCCGTGCGGATTGCCGGTGTCGACGGAACAAAAGCGACACGCTCGCGTGCACACCGCGCCCATCAACATGATGGTGGCGGTGCCGGCGTTCCAGCATTCACCGATGTTGGGACACTTGGCTTCCTCGCATACGGTCGCGAGGCGATGTTCCTTGACGGTATTGCGAACGGCGTCGAACCCGCGACCGGCGGGCATTGGTGCTCGCAGCCATTGCGGCTTACGGCCCCCATTAGTAGACACGCTGATTGGTGTCGCTTGTGAGGCGGCCTTGATGCCGTCCTTGATGGCGGTGAAGCCTTGCGGGGTCCGATACTTGTCGCCGCTGCGAACGATGGGAATGCCTTTGAACTCGCTCATGGCAGGCATTCTACCCCTGACGGCGCCGGACACGAAAAAGCCCGGCCTTCGGAGCCGGGCTTTTTGACTTTACGCTTGGTTAAGAGCGCGATCAGGCGGTCTGGCTGCGGATGCTCCACAGCTCGGCCAGGTCGGTCCACTTGCCCTGCTTGACGGCCTTGAAGGCGTCGCGGGCTTTGTCCTTCTGACCCTTCTTCAGGTACGCGATGCCGAGGCTGATCTGCGCCTCGTCGACGTCGGTAGCGCCGCCCTTGGCGATGCCCTTCTCCAGCGCCGCGATGGCCTTGTCGGTCTCGCCGTAGCTGAGATACGCCTGACCGAGGCCGACGCTAGCCTGACCCGAGCTGGCCTTATCGGCTTCCGCCGCGAGCTGGTTGAGCGAGGACTTGTCGAGATCGGACTGCTTCTTGGCGCCGGCCAGCAGGCGGTCATAACGACCCTGCACGGTCTTGTCGTCGCTCTTGAGCACGCCGCTGGTCATGCCCTTCTGCACGACTTCCTGGGCTTCGCCAGGCACGCCGGCGTCCATCGAGAGCTGGGCCATTTCGACGAAGTCGCCCTGATCCTTGAGCACGCCAACGTCGTTCATCAGGCGGTAGTAGCCGAGGGTGACGCGGTCGCCGCCTTCTTTACGGCGGTAGATGTCGAGCAGGTTGTCCCAATACTCGGGCTTGGGATAGTAGCGAACCATTTTCTTCAAGGCCTCGCCGATGCCTTCCTTGTTGTCGACCTTGAAGTGCGAGCTCATGACGATCTGGATCCAGTTCTCGTCGGGCTTGCGGCCGGCCTTCTCGGCGTTGGCGACCACCGTGGTCATGGTCGCGGCGGCGCCCTTGTAATCGTTCAGCAGATACTGGGACTGACCGAGCAGGATGCCCATATCCTCGGTGCCCGGATGTTTCTCCAGCCACTTCTTGGACCAGGTCGCGGCCTTGTTGTAATCCTTGACCTGGAAGTACAGCTGGGCGACGGTCTTGGTGCGCTCGTCGACCTGGTCGGCCGGCATCAGGCCGGAGGTGAGCATGCGCTCGAACACTGGCGCGGCTTCACCAAATTTCTTCTGCTGAATGAGCACGTAGCCCATGAATTCGTCGATCTGGTAGGCCTCGAACGGGGTCTTCTTCTCGACCGCCTGGGCCTTCTTGATTTCAGCGAGAGCGACGTCCCACTGTTTCTTTTGCATGGCCTCCTGCGCCGCCTTGAGCGGCTTGGCCACTTCCTTGGTCGTGATCTTGTTGGCTGCCTTGTCCTCAGCGGCCTGCGCCGCGGGAGCCAACAACGTCACCGCGGGAACCACCGTCCCGAAGGCGAGAGAAATAGCTACGGCAATACTTCTTACTCGAGTCATATGGTTTCCCGATCTATTCCCGTTCTAGCTTATGACCACGGTTGCGGCCATAAATTCGTGCCCCGCCCCGTGAGCGGATTTGACTGACGATACGCGTGATCGCTGGACTACAAACGGCCAGCGGCGGGAATTGTTTCAGTCCCGCCACCTCGGCATCGCGGGTCGTCCGTGCCCAGTACTCTGAACACGGAGTGAACCGCTTATTCCATGAATTGTTCGTTGCCGACGAAACCGATGCGCTGCATGCCGTTACGCTGGGCGATCGCCAGCACCTTGGCCACCGTGTCGTAATTCGCGCGCCGTTCCGGGCGCACGTGCAGTTCGGGCTGCGGATTACGAGAGGCTTCGGTACGGAAATAGCCTTCCAGCTGCTCCAGCGCCACCACGTTGCCGTTCCAGATAATCGTGCCGTCCCAATCGATATCGATGCGGATCGGCTCGATGCGGACCTGGTCCGGCGGTGGTGGGCGGTTGGTCTGGGGCATGTCCAGCTTCACCGCGTGGGTCATCACCGGCAGGGTGATGATGAACATGATGTGCAGCACCAACATGACGTCGATCAACGGCGTCGTGTTGATTTCCATCATGGGTTCGTCTTCGCCGCCGCTGCCTGCGCTCATTGCCATGGCAAGTACCTCTAATTGTTCGCGTAGGTGACAGCGATCAGCGCTGCTGGCCGGATGGACCGGGCTCGGTGATGAACCCGACCTTCTGGATGCCAGCGCGCTGTGCCGTGAGGATCACGCGTCCCACGAACTCATAGCGCGTGGTCTGGTCGGCACGGACGTGCACTTCGGGTTGCGGCTTCAACACCGCCGCACCCTTCAAGCGTTCCAGC
>JBEVKA010000499.1:0-7216 GCA_040509855.1 Steroidobacter sp. | reverse complement strand
CTCGCGTGGCGGACGGTGCGTGAATACGGGCACCGTGGCACGTAGCCCTGGATGGGCCGGGGCGCAGTCCCTGTAGCGAGGAGCCATCATGAACTGGGAAAAACCACGAGCGATCGATTTCCGCTTCGGCATGGAAATCACCATGTACGTGTTCAATCGCTGATCCGCCTACGCGAGCCCGCCGCGGCGGGCCTCGCCTCCTGCCCTGAACATTCGAATACTCGGTGCCGCGGCCGGGGGCGGCTTCCCTCAGTGGAACTGCAATTGCCGCAACTGTCGTGGCGTGCGCACGGGGCAAGTGAACGCACGGCGACGAACCCAATCGTCCATTGCCATCCGCGGCGCCGATGAATTCGCATGGACGTTGGTGAATGCATCGCCAGACATTCTCGCGCAGCTGCACGCCAATCCACAGCTGCAACCAGCTCGGTCCAATCGTGACACCGGCATCCGCAATATCGTGCTGACAGACTCGCAGGTGGATCACACGACTGGCCTGTTCATGTTGCGTGAGCATGTCTCGGCCTGGCCCATCTGGTGTACGGACAATGTGTTTGCCGACCTCACGCACGGCAATCCCATTCTGCAGGTGATGCAGCGATATTGCGGCGTTAACCGGCAACGCGTCGATGTCGATGGCGGCTGGTTCACCGTCGATGGCGTCGAGGATCTGCGCTGGCAGGCGGTGGCATTGACGGGCAGGTCTGCTCCTTATTCTTCACGTCGCGAGACGCCCGAGCCCGGCGACGTGATTGCACTGTTCGTCGAAGACCTGCGCAGTGGCCACCGATTGTTCTACGCGCCCGCACTGGCGAGCATCGAGCCACATGTATTCGAGCTGATGCGCGATGCTCACTGCGTGCTCGTCGACGGCACGTTCTGGAGCGAAGACGAAATGCTGCAGATGGGCGTCGGACGCAAGCGAGCGGCCGACATGGGACATCTGCCGCAGTCGGGTCCGGGCGGCATGATCGAGTGGCTGGATCGACTACCGCCGGCGACGCGCCGGATCCTGATTCACATCAACAACACCAACCCGATCCTCATCGAGGATTCGCCCGAGCGCGCCGTCCTGCGCGCTCACGATATCGAAGTGGCTCATGACGGAATGGAGATCAGCCTGTGAGCGATGATGCCTGGTCGGCGGAGTTGTTCGAAGCAAAGCTGCGAGAGCAGGGTCGCGCGTATCACATCCATCATCCGTTCAACGTGATGTTGAATTCGGGCGCGGCCACGCGCGAGCAGATCCAGGGCTGGGTCGCGAATCGCTACTACTATCAGATCAGCATTCCACGCAAGGACGGGGCGATTCTGGCGAACTGTCCCGATCGCGCGGTTCGGCGCATCTGGATCGAGCGCATTTTGAATCACGATGGATTTGGCGATGACGCAGGTGGCATCGAGTCATGGTTGCGTCTGGCCGAGGCCGTTGGGCTCGAACGCGCGGAGGTTGAAGGTTTGAGCAAGGTGGTGCCGGGCGTGCGTTTCGCGGTCGATGCCTATCTGAACTTCGCGCGTCAGCAACCCTGGCAAGAGGCAGTGTGCTCGTCGCTGACCGAGCTGTTCGCGCCGGAGATCCACAAGCAGCGTCTCGCCTCGTGGCCGCAGCACTATCCGTGGATCGATCAGGACGGGCTGCATTACTTTCGCAGCCGGGTGCCGCTGGCGAAGCGCGATGTCGATCATGGACTCGCCGTGACGCTGGCTTATTTCAAGACGCGCGAACAGCAGCAGCGGGCGCTGGAGATTCTGAAGTTCAAGCTCGACGTGCTGTGGGCCATGAACGATGCAATGGCCCAGCGCTATGGCGTGCAGCAATGAGTGCTGAATCGCGTCCAGCGATTCGCTCGGGTTTTCGGCTGCAGTGGGAGCCGGTGCAGAACGCCTATGTGATGTTGTATCCGGAGGGCATGATTACGCTGAACACCAGCGCGGCGGAGATTCTGCGTCGCTGCGACGGTTCCCACACCGTTGACGAGATTGTCGAAGAACTGGAAGTGGCGTTTCAGCACAAAGGACTCAAAGATGACGTCGCGGCATTCCTCGACGGCGCGGCCAGCCAGGGTTGGGTGCACATGGTGCAGCCATGAGCGTCGCGGTGGGCCCACCGCTGTGGCTTTTGTTCGAGCTGACGTATCGTTGTCCGCTGCAATGTGTCTTTTGTTACAACCCGGTCGATTTCGCTGCGACTCAGAATGAGCTGCCCACGGCCGATTGGCTGCGCGTGTTGCGTGAGGCGCGTGCGCTGGGCTCGGTGCAGCTTGGATTGTCTGGCGGTGAGCCGCTGGTTCGTGACGATGTCGAGGTCATCACGCATGAGGCGCACCGATTGGGCTATTACACCAATCTCATCACATCGGGCGTCGGACTGACTCAGCAGCGCATCCAGGAGTTGAAGCGCGTCGGGCTCGACCACATTCAGCTGTCGTTCCAGGATTCCACGCGAGAGCTCAACGATTTTCTGTCGCACACGCGGACGTTTCAGCTGAAGCAGCGCTGCGCGGAATGGATCAAGTCGAGCGGATATCCGATGGTGCTCAACTGTGTGATCCACCGACTCAACATCGATCATCTCGATGCCATCATCGACATGGCTTCGCGGTTGGAGGCTGACTATCTGGAGCTGGCGAATACCCAGTTCTATTCGTGGGCTCATTTGAATCGGGAGCATCTGCTGCCTTCACGTGCGCAGCTGGAGCGTGCGGAAGCGATTGTGCAGGCGTGGCGTGAGCGGTTGCAGGGACGGATGCGAATCTTGTACGTCGTGCCGGATTACTATGAGCAGCGTCCGAAGCGATGCGTGAATGGCTGGGGGTCGACGTTTGTGACTGTCACGCCGGACGGCACGGCGCTACCGTGTCACACGGCGAAGATGCTGCCGGGGCTGAGTTTCCCGAATGTTCGGGAGTCCAGCATGCGGGAGATCTGGTTTGAGTCGGACGCGTTCAATCGTTTCCGCGGCCACGGATGGATGAAGGAGCCTTGCGTTTCTTGTCCGGAGAAAGACAAGGATTTGGGTGGATGTCGGTGTCAGGCGTACTTGCTGGCGCAAGATCCGGAGGCGGCGGATCCGGTCTGTGCGAAAAGCCCGCACCATGATGTGGTTGTGGCTGCTGTCGAGAGGGCGCAGCAATCCAGAGCGCCAGAGAAGCCGCTGGTGTTTCGTCGCCCGGAGAATTCGCGCTATCTCGCTGCCCGAGACTCCGCGAACGAAAATCTCACTCCCAGCCAGTAGGCTCTTGGTGCGCCGGGGGCGACAAAGGTCGTTCCCAGCAGCGGGCGTTCGCCATCGACGACCGGTCCATCGAACGGGCGTGCGACGAACGCGCCGTTGGCGTTGAAGCCGGTAGAGCCGAGTTGGGCGCCGGTGTAGTACTCGCGGTCGAACACGTTGTTCACCTGTGCGTACACCTGCAGCGTCGATATTGGGCGATACTCCAGGCCGAGATTCACAACCGTGTAACCACCCGTCTCGCCGCTGCCGAGATAAAACTCACCATCGGCCTCGTGCTCGTTGTTCTCGTTGCCACGAGCGAACGAGCTGCCAACAGTGATGAGATCCAGGTTCGCGGACAGCTGCTGTGTGATGTCCCACCCGACGAAGGCTTTGAACAAATGCCGCGGCGTGAGTGGAATGCGATCGCCCGGCTCGACGTCGATCGTGCCCTCAAAACCAGAGCCTTCCTCGTTACTGCTGTTGCCTTCGCCCAGCACCTCTTCGTCGCTGCGATAAGTCGCGTCGAGGAACGTGTAGTTGGCGCTCGCATAGAACGCCCCGAACTGACGCTGCACGCCAAGCTCCACGCCCTGGCGCTGCGTCTTGCCGAAGTTCTTGAAGTATCCGAAGCCGGCGGAGTCATCGGCGACGAACATGATGTCGTCGCGATTGGTCGCGCGAAACAAACCGATGTTCCACGCCAACTGATTGTCGAGCACGCCGCGTAAGCCGGTTTCGATGGTGCTGGTCACCACCTGATCGAGCGGTGGGTCGCCGGCCATGGCGTTCGGCAGACGACAGGGATTTGCCGGGTCCGCGCAGCCCAGCTCGATCGAGGACGGGGCGCGACTGCCTTCGTTGTAACCAACATAGGCCGACACGGATTTGCCGGGCGTGAATGTCACACCGATGGCGGGATTGAAACGGTGGAACCGATGCTTGGCCGTGAGCGAGCCCGGTTCGCCAGCCTCGGTGATGTTGTCTTCATTGTCGACCGTGGTGTGATCGTAGCGACCGGACAACGTCAGCTGCGTAATCGACGTGACTTGCAGCGTATCCGTGAAATAAACACTGCGCGTCGTCACATCGCCGTCCAGATCGACCCGCGAGTCGAACGCATTCTCCGACTCCTGGCTACCGTCGGCGAACGCACCTGGCCCGTCGACCGCGCCAATGGACCGATCGCCGAGCAAATAACCGAACTGCGACGACTGCGAGAACTCGGCGCTGCTCTCCAGCCCGGAGACACCGAGAGTCAGCTGATTGGACAGGCCCGCGAGCGGCGTGGTGATCGTGGCCTGCAGCGTTACGCCCGAATCGCTCTGATCGGTGTGAGTACGATTGAGCAGTCCGTTGCACTTCTCGTTCGGCTCGTCGTTCAACAGGATGTTCGCGATACAGCGCCACGACGGGAACGGCGTGTTGTTCTGAGTCTCGCCACTGGTGGGGAAACCCGTGTAGCCAGCTTCGGCGAGCGCTGCACGCTCGGCGGCGTTCGGTTGATACAGCGCCTCGCCGAGCGAATCGTCATTGATGTCGCCATTGAACGTGCGCGTATCGATGCTGCGATGGTAGGCGTTCGCGGCCACCGAGACCTGCTCCGTGAACTTGTGAGTCACGACCACGTTGAATAGTGAAGACTCGTTGCGAGTATTGTCCGGTTTCGTATAAACGCTGGCGTAGTCCTGACGCAGCAGCTGCAGATCCTGCAAGCCGTTGCCAGTGAGATCGGTATCGGCATACGCACCAGTGAGTGCGATGTCGGTCGCGTCGTTGCGCCAGCCGAGTTTGGCGAATGCCTGCCTGGCTTCCGTGGGCGAGTCATCTCGCCAGCCGTCGTCGTCCAACTGATTCGCCGTCGCATACCAATACACGCCGGTGTGCTGACCGCCGCCGGCTTCGAGCGCGATCCTTCTGCGTCGGTCGGATCCGTAGTTGGCCTCCAGTGCGTATCCTGGATCGCTCGATCCATCCTTGGTGGTCAGCGCCAGCGCGCCGCCGAGTGTGTTCGCGCCGAATACCGGGTTCGAGCCTGGAATCAGCGTCATCGCGGCCAGCGCTTCGCGCGGAATCAAATCCCAGCTGACGACATCGCCGAACGGTTGATTGAGCCGCATGCCGTCGAGATAAACCGAGAGGCCTTGCGACGTGCCCAGCAACGGCGAAGCCGTGTAGCCGCGATAGTTGATGTCGGGCTGCAGGGCATTGTTCTGGATGTCGTTCACGTAGACGCTGCCGATGCGGCGGTTCATGAACGAGGTGAGATCGAGCGCATGCGAACGATCGATGTCGCGCGCGGTTGCTGTTTGCACCGGAGCGGGCAATTGATCTCGACTCACGCGCGGTCCTATCAAGGGCGTGACGCCGATGACGGTGACGGTTTCGAGCGGTTCGTTGTCACGCTCGGCGCCGTGCGCCAACGTCGAAGACGTCAGCAGCACACATAACATGGTGCGCGCGGCGGTATGAGGTTGGAGTGGGTTCATCCGCAACTCCTTGCGACTATCGTGCCGTCCTGGCTATGCAACTGAAAAGCGAGTCAATAAACGCCGTTGCGTGGGTAGCGCAGCGGAATCTCCAGCCGCTTGCAATGCCGGTAGAGCGTGTTGCGGCTCATGCCTAGCTGCTTGGCGGCGTGAGACATGTTGCCGGTGCATTCCCGGATACATTGCACCACCCGCTCGCGCTCTTCATTGGTCGACGAGTCGTGGACTGCTGGCACGTCTTCCTGAGGAGTCGCGCAACGTCGCAACTCGCCTGGCAAGTCTTCGAGCCGGATGACGCCGCCGTCGCAGATCGCCAGCGCCGTGCGAATCACATTGCGCAGTTCACGAACGTTGCCGGGCCCGCCGTAGCTGAGCAGTTGTTGAAACGCATCCATCTCGATCGCCGCGGGTCGGCCATCGCTGGTCTCGGCGGCGAGAATGTCACGAATCAACCGTTCCTTGTCCGTGCGTTGCGCGAGCGGCGGCAATTCGATCGTGATGCCGTTGAGACGATAGTAGAGATCCTCGCGAAACTCGCCGCGCGAGATCATGCCTCGCAGGTCCTGATGCGAGGCGCAGATGACGCGCAGGTCTACTTTCAATACGGTTTCAGTGCCGAGCGGCATCACTTCCTGTTCTTCCAGGACGCGCAGCAGGCGGGTTTGCAATGACAGCTGCATGTCGCCGATTTCATCGAGGAACAACGTGCCGCCGGAGGATTGCAGGATCTTGCCCTTCATGCCGCCCTTGCGGGCGCCGGTGAACGCGCCGTTGGAGTAGCCAAACAGCTCGCTTTCGATCAGCGACTCGGGAATCGCCGCGCAGTTCAACGCGACGAAAGGTTTCGACGCTCGATCGCTCGCCGAGTGCAAGGCGCGCGCGAACATTTCTTTGCCCGCGCCGGTTGGCCCTTGGATCATCACTGGAACACGCGACGATGCGATACGTTGCGCGCAGCGAAGATTGCGCAACATCTGCGGATCCTCGCCGGCCAGCTCTTCGAGCGTGAGGGATGATTTCCGGCTCACCTGCGGTTCGAGTTGCAGAACTGATGAAGACGGCGAACGCATCGTCGTCGGCGAGCGGGTGCCGCTGGAGTCCTGATCCAGGCTCAGGAAGAAGTGCCGACCTAATAGAATGTCACGCACGGGGCGCAATGCTGTTTGCGTGCAGCGGGTGGGCGCGACCAGTTCGTCCGCACCGATCTCGAAGACCTCATCGATGCGCCGGCCGAGCAGCTCGACGCGATTCTTGGCTCGCAGCAGCCGTAGTGCGGTCTCGTCGACAGCGATGATGGTTGCGTCTCGCGCCAATGCGATCGCGCCGCTGTGCTGAAGATTCACCAGCTCGGGGCGGGCGTGAAAGCGAAATATCACGTCGTGCCGAAAGTGCTGGAGAAACAGGCAACGCTCGATCACCTGCGCGGACAGGCTCACCAGCGCCATGGTGTGAGCGAGGCTGGAGCGCGTGTCACGAGCATTCAATGTGGAAGCATCCAAGACGGCGATCAGCG
>JBEVKA010000498.1:0-4557 GCA_040509855.1 Steroidobacter sp. | reverse complement strand
GATGAATTCCTGGAGCAGGACTCCAACGTGCACGTGAAGACCAACATGATGGCCATCCTGATGGTCGCGGCTCAGAAACAATTCTGGCAGGCCGACGAGAAAACATTGCAGCAGCTTGGACAGGCGTGGGTGGATTTGTTGCTCGAACACGGCCTGCCGGGCAGCGGCCACACGCAGCCGGACCATCCCGTGTTCGAGTGGGTGAAACCGTATTTGCGCCCGGATCAGGTGGAGCCTTTGAAACAACTGCTGGATCGAGCGCGAGTGGACGCGAAGGTCGCGCCGTCGCCGAGCACGCTCAGCGAGCTGCAGCCGGCGGATCAGGAGAAGCGTGCTGACGCTGCGAAGGAATCGAGCAGTGCTGCTGCCGAATCCGGTCGCACGGGCTTGATGGTCATCGTCGCGTTCGTCGCCTTGCTGTTGAGCGCGGGTTATCAGCGAGGACGTTCCGGGAGTCGGGCGGTATGAATTCAATCATTGTCGAATGGACGCACATGCTGGTGCCGCTGTTGCTCACGCCAGTGGTCATCGGTTTGTTTATTTGTGTCGCCGTGGCTTGCATCGATGTGGGCGTGTTGTTCGGAGAGCGTGGACGGTTGCGTCGACCGGAACGTCCGGAGAATGTTGCCACCGTCGAGCGACGCGCTCATCGTCGTATCGAGCGAGCTGACATTCTCACGCGCACGTCGCCGATGCTTGGGTTGATGGCGACGCTCATCTCGCTCGGGCCCGGTCTCACGGCGCTCAGCAACGGCAATTTGAATTTGCTCGCCGAAGCGATGCTGACGGCGTTCGACGCCACGGTGCTCGGGTTGGCCGCAGGCGTGGTCGGCTTCGTCATCGGCCGACTGCGACGGCGGTGGTATGACGAAGCACTCAGTCGATGGGAGCGCCAGACATGAAGCGTCGGTGGGGCAGCGCGCGATTCGACGAAACGCCGGAGGATCCGCAGGCGTCGCTGGTCAACCTGGTCGACATCATGCTGGTGTTCATTTGCGGTTTGATCGTCGCGCTGGTCTCGGCTCAGCCGCAGTTCACGACGTCGACTCCCGCTGGCGGCGAGCAGGTCGTCGAGCAAGGGCGCGAGCTGGCCGAAATGCCGGAAGGAATGCGCGGTCAGGCGGCGGGTGCGGGCATGGAGCCGGTGGGGCAGGTCTATCGCGATCCGAAGACCGGCAAGCTGATTCTGGTCGGGCAGTAGGTCGCGGTACACTCCCGCTCCATGAGCTCGCCATTTCTCGCCACTGCCCTGGATGCGGCCCGCGCCGCCGCGGAAGTCATTCGTCGTTACTACCAGCGCAACCTGGAAGTGACGATCAAATCCGACAAGTCGCCGGTCACGCAGGCGGATGTCGAAACCGAGCAGGTCATTCGCAAAATCATCGGCGAGCGCTTTCCCTCGCATGGTTTTTACGGCGAGGAAACCGGGCAGAGCGCCATCGATGCGGAATATCTGTGGCTGGTCGATCCCATCGACGGCACCAAGGCATTCGTGCGCGAGTATCCGTTCTTCTCGACTCAGATCGCGCTGATGCATCGAGGCCGGCTGATCCTCGGCGTGTCTTCCGCGCCAGTGTATGGAGAGCTGGCGTGGGGCGAGATTGGCCAAGGTGCGTATTTGAACGACAAGCCGATCAAAGTGAGCGAGCTCGATACCGTCGAGGCAAGCGCCATCTCGGCCGGCAATCTGAAATCACTCGCGAACAGTGAGCATTGGGGAAAGTTCGGCAAGCTCGTCGCGCGCGCTCATCGCATTCGCGGCTACGGCGATTTTCTGCACTATCACTTGCTGGCGGCCGGCAAGATCGATGTGGTGATCGAGTCCGACGTGAACATTCTCGATATCGCGGCGCTGTCTGTAATTGTCGAGGCCGCCGGCGGCAAGTTCACCGATTTGCAGGGTGGCGCGCTCACGTTGGATACGACCACCGTGTTGGCGAGCAACGGGAAGTTGCATTCCGCCGTATTGAACGCGCTCGCTTGAGTTAGCGTTTCGACCAGCCGATCTCCGCAGCGGTCAGCGGGCCGACCACGACTTGTCGCAACGACTCGGGCGTTACCGATTCCGTCGTGGAGATTGGAATGCGGCCGCCCATCAGTTCGGCGGCGGTTTGCGGCAGCAGCGGCTGTCGATCGGGTTCGGCGTAACCAGCAGGGTTCAGCGGCTGGCTGTTGCGAGGATCGTATTTATCGATCGCGCCCAGTGTATGTAACAACTCGTGCGCGGTGATGACATCGTTCGATCCGGCCATGCTTTTGTCGGCGAACACGTTCACCACAGCATACAAACCCTTTTGCATACCGACCGAATGCGCGAGCGTCGGCGACAGCGCCGGGTCGTGATACACGACGAACAATTTCACATCCGGCGCGGGTCCGAGCAGGTCCGGTGTGCCCCACGCCCAATAGCGCATGCGCAGGCTCCATCCCATGATGCTCAGGACGTTCGCGCCGCGCTTCAATGTCGGTGGTCGATCACGCAGTGGAGGAGTGCTCGTGAAACGTACCGGGCGCTCCATGGCTAAACCGTAGTGACGTGCCTCGCTCTCGAGGAATTTTTCCAGCGACTGGAAACGCTCTGGCTTCAGACCCGCAATGTACTGTTCGGCGGTGCTGCTGCCGTCCGCATTGATGGGATAGACAGCCACGCGCAGCGGGATATTCCAGTCCGTCGAGTACACGCGATCGAAGTACGTGTTCAGCGCGACGAACAGCAGGATCAGCAGCAATATCAGGATGCGGAATTTGCGCCACATAGGATGACCTTACCCGTTGCCCGGCGCCGGCCCACAGGCGCGAAGTCTCAGTTCGCGGATTCCACCCGCAGGTCTGCCAGCTCGCCGCCTTCGGCGCTGTAGAAAACCGTCATGGGCTGGCAGCAAACCGAGCAATCCTCGATGTATTCCTGGGATTCGACCGACAGGTCGAGGAACAGCGTGATGGATTCGCCGCAGTGGGGGCAGGTGGTTTCAGCAGTTGTTTCCAGCATGGCTATAACGTGAAGGCGCCCTTGATCCAGTCGACCTGCGTGCCGGCGTCATCGGTGGTGATGGCGATGACGTCGAAACGCGCCGGGTGGTGGCGGAGTTCGATGCGTTTCATCAGCAGGTGTTCCGCGGTTTTCACCAGCTTGCGTTGCTTCTCCCATGTTACCGAGGCGGCGGCCCCGCCGTACTCGTTCGTGGCCCGGCAGCGAACTTCGATCAGCACCAGCGTCTGGCCGTCGAGCATGACCAGGTCGATCTCACCGAGTTTACAACGATAATTGCGAGCGATGAGTTTCAGGCCGTTCGCGAGCAGGTGCGCCAGCGCCAGCTCCTCGGCCAGCAGGCCTATGGCTTTGCGTTCGCGATCGTCCATGCTCGCCTCCGCAGCGGTCGATAGATGTGACAGCGTGCGCGTGCTGGGAGTCGAGTGTCGGCGCATTTCCTGTAAAAAATGGCCGCTAAGTGGCTGCATGTTCGCTGTCAGGTGTGGCATGCGGGGGAACATTCCACACGGTGACGAGTTGGCTTGCCGATGCCACGCAAGCGAAGTGCTTCACCGCAAGTAGTGCGATCCAGACGCAAACCACGCGCGAAAAAGCATGCGGTGCGCGTTGGCGTCGCGGGCTGGTCGATTCCATCGCAATACAAAGATGAGCTGCCTGGCGATGGCTCCCATCTGGAGCGTTATGCGCAGCGGCTGAATTCCGTCGAAATCAACAGCTCGTTTTATCGACACCATCGCGTGCAAACGTACACTCGCTGGGCCGCCAGCGTGCCGTCGCATTTTCGATTCTCGGTCAAAGTGCCGCAGGCGCTGACTCATGAAGGCGAGCTGCACGCTGAGCCTGACGTACTGGATCAATTCATCGAGGAAGTCGGCGGGTTGGGGCCGAAGCTAGCAGTGCTGCTGGTGCAGTTACCGCCGTCGCTCGAGTTCGATCAAGCCTCGGCCAAGCGTTTCTTCAAAGCAGTTCACCGTCGCATCGATGTGCGCGTGGTGTGCGAGCCGCGTCACGTGAGTTGGAGCTCACAACGCGCCGACAGCTTGCTGGCAGATCATTCTATTGCGCGCGCTGCGGCTGATCCGCCGCTGTGGCCCGGCGGTAACGAGCCCGGCGGTTGCGACGATCTGGTTTATTTTCGCTGGCATGGTCAGCCGCGGAAATATTATTCCGACTACGGCAAAAACTGCCTCGAGACGCTGGAGCGACAAGTCAGCTCATCACACGCGCGGGACGTATGGGCCATCTTCGACAACACGGCGCACGGGTTTGCTTTGGGCAACGCGCTCGCCGTGGCAGAAGCTCTCGGCTAGTTGGCGACGGTCGCGACTGTTCCCAGCGGCACGGCGCGGCCGCCGGAGACTTTGGCCCAATCGAGCTCGCGCTTGATGTGGCCGCTTTCGTCGATGGAGAGCAGGCCGGTCATGCCGGGGATGGCGTGGGCGCTGCCGTAGTGACCGGCTTTGAGCAGCGGCACGATGCGGCACGCGTCGAAGCCGAACGCATACAAACGACCGCGGCCGCGGGCGCGCACGGGCCAGTGGCGGGAGAGCGTGGTGCGGAGTTGT